>NZ_DAIUEH010000032.1:0-69014 GCF_036845245.1 Methylobacter sp. | reverse complement strand
AATTGTCAAACTTTGTGAGTCCCCCAGCAGAGCTGGGGGTTTACCTTTGATTAATCACCGATAGTTTTGCTAAGCAAAATCTTAACGAGGAATATGCTCAGCTTATACGCTATGCCATTGCTGCTTTATGTAGAAAACGCCCCTCTCCGCTAGAATCAGGAAAAGCAAGTACATGGGCATGCGGGATAACTCATGCAATTGGAATGGTAAATTTTTTGTTTGATAAAAGCCAGACACCCCATATTAATTCCATCGAGTTGTATAAAAAATTCGGTGTAGGTCAAAGCACAGGACAGGGAAAATCAAAACTCGTTCGAGATATGCTGGGGATGAACCAATTTGATCCAAATTGGATGTTACCTAGCAAATTTGACAGCAGTCCTTTGGTTTGGATGTTATCAGTAAATGGCATAATGGTAGACATTCGATATATGCCAAGAGAAGTACAAGAAATAGCCTTTGAAAAAGGACTAATCCCCTACATACCTGATGATAGAGAAAACAGTTAACAAACTGTGCATTCAACTTATCCCTAAAACTTAAAATCGAGAGACCAGACGATGTTAAAAATTCAATCCGTCAAATCAACAGGATTTATTCTGGCAACGCTTACAGCTCTATTCTTGAGCGGTACGCAAGCTGTCTCTGCTCAAGAAAAAACCGGCCTGAATAGAACCGTTTTATTAGAAAAAAAACTGGAGCTTTCCAGCCCGAATATCAATACCAAAATGATACGGGTTGCGTTTCCGCCTGCATTTAAAACGCCTTGGCATACTCACGAAGGACCGGGGCCTCGTTATGTGATTAAAGGTACATTAAAAGTCGTTGAGGGTGGTAAAGCCAACACTTATTCCGCCGGTGAAGTTTTTTGGGAATCGGGCGAGCTGATGTCGGTAGAAAACGTAGGTGGCGACGCGGCTGAGCTGATTATTTTTGAATTAGCGCCGGCCAAGTAATGATCTAGTGATGAGAGACCCTATCGAAAATCAGGTGCCGTCGTTTTTCTTTACGTCACCCGATTTAAATTGATGCGCATACATCTGGCCTATATCACCATTGTTTTGCTTTGGGCGACCACACCGCTGGCTATTAAATGGAGCGGCGAAGGGCCGGGATTTCTGTTCGGGGTAACCGGCCGCATGGCAATCGGTACGGTGTGTCTCTTATTGATGCTGGGCCTGTACAGACAAGGCTTGGCCTGGCATCGAAAAGCACTACAGACTTATCTTGCTGTGGCCGTGCAAATTTACGGATCAATGCTGGTAGTTTATTGGGCCGCGCAATTTATTCCTTCGGGTTGGGTTTCGGTGATATACGGTCTATTGCCGTTGCTGACGGCTTTATTGTCGGCTATCTGGCTTAAGGAGCGGAGCCTGAAGCTAGGAAACCTGTTGGCATATATTCTGGGCATTAGCGGTTTATGGGCTATGTTCGGCTCGGCATTGCAATTGGGCCATGCGGCAGTGCTGGGTATTATCGGCGTGCTGGCGTCTGCATTTTTGCAGGCCGTCAGTTCTGTTTGGGTCAAGCGTATTGACGCAAAAATACCGGCTTTATCCCAGGTAGCGGGCGGCCTGTTGTTGTCTATGCCCGTTTATCTGCTTACCTGGTCAGAGTTTGACGGCCATTGGCCGACTGAAATTTCACTGACTAGCCTGGCATCTATTGTTTATTTGGGGGTAATCGCTACACCAGTTGGCTTTGTGCTTTATTATTATTTACTCATCCATCAGAGCGCTGCCAAGGTTGCGCTGATTACTTTAGTTTCACCGGTCATGGCTCTGCTGTTAGGTCATGCGGTTAATCATGAACCCCTGACGATGAAAGTGATAACCGGCATTATGCTCATCCTCGGCGCATTGCTGACGCATGAGTTCTTTGACCGGCTAACAACGGGTTTCAAACAAGGCTATCTCCCCAACAATACGTCAGATTAGACTGCGCTGAGACCATCCATAAACTTCGCGTAAAGACAGGATAAATTCGCGCTAGATTATGCCCATTAGGACCAGGACCAATAAGATGATCAACAACACCCCAAGCCCTCCGCTGGGTCCGTAGCCCCATCCACGGCTATATGGCCACGTTGGGATGGCTCCGACCAATATAAGAATTAAAACGATAAGTAAGATTGTGCTGGTTGTCATGGTAGTTCTCCTTTGAATAAACGGTGTGGCTTTGACACTGGAACCCGCCTGAGATGAAATTACGATGCCAGTCCCAGATAGCCTCGACAATCACATACTCGGCTACGAAAATTTTAAAAACCCGGTATTAACAAAATCGATAGTTCTGTCACAAGCCCCCTTTAGTGTTAAAAGTCCTTGTTAAATAAAAATCTGCTCGCTACGTAATGCGCTTCCCTCGCCTTCATAGCACCAGCTGGAAAGCGCAACCTTCCGTGCTATTCGGAAGCAGTATTAGCCGCACCCATCACCAGTTCCCGCCATGCGGCTTTTTGCGGCATCAGCGGCGGCATAGCCGCAAATTCGGGTTCAGGCGTCAGCTTTGCGATCAGTTGATCGGGATCACGAGTCACAACGCCGCCTTTGCGGAAGAATGCATTGTAGATAGCCCAGTTAGCGCGATTGCGTGAGCCGTCCCACGGAAAGCGTTTTAGCATCGATGGCAGCGTATAAAATCCGTCATAAGTATCCAGATAGCCGCGATAAAGCTGTTCACCCGTTAACCCGGCCGGTTTGAAGACAATGTGGGACTGGTCGTACTTATCCCAATCGAAAGACACGATCTGCTTGCGCCGCATCATCTCGAACCAATTGATCGTCCCCGGATACGGGGTTAATAGCGAATAGCCGCACATGTCGAACTTCGCATCGATATTAAATTTCAAGGTTTCCTCGAACACTGACGGCTCGTCGCCTTCAAAGCCGAACATGAACAGGCCGAGCACCATGATGCCGTACCGGTGCAGCTTCTCGACCAGCTCGTAATACGAATCCGGATTATTCTGGCACTTGTGCACATTGCGCAGGGTTTGTTTCGAAATCGACTCGAAGCCGATGGAGAGCATGAAACAGCCGCTTTCCGCCGCCAATTCCAACAGACGGTCATCATTGGCATCGCGGCTGTTCACTGCGGCCTGCCATTGCAAGCCTCGTCCTTTGAGTGCCTTCATGACTTCCATAGCCCGGCTCGGTGTACCGAAAAAATCGGCGTCGTTGAGCAGGATCACCCGTTCTTCGATATGTTCAATCTCGGCGATCAGGTCTTCGATAGGACGGTAACGAAAGCGCAGTCCATACATCGTCGGCTCGGCGCAAAAGGTGCAACCGTGATGACAGCCGCGGGAAGTCTGGACGAATCCCTTGTTGATGTAGCGGTTGCTCTTCAGCAGTTTTTGCCGCGGCATCGGCATGTTGATCATCGAATGCAGGTTTTCGGCCTTATAAATGCCGTTTAATTGACCCTGTTTTAAGTCATCGAGCACTTTGTCCATGATCAGCTCGGCTTCACCGACCACTACCGCATCGGCGTGTTTGAGCGCTTCCTGCGGCAGGTAGCTGACATGTACGCCGCCCATGATGACGGGAACGCCGCGAGCCCGGAACGTGTCGGCAATCTCGTAACCTCGGTTCACATAGGAAGTCATTGATGAGATGCCGACCATATCGACATTCAAATCAAAATCGATAGGTTCGATATTCTCGTCAGTCAAAACAATTTCATATTCGTCTTCAGGAATCAGTGCAGCCACGGCTAGAAGCCCTGCGACAGGCGAGTAGAGCGCTTTGCCGAAGAATAAAGGTCGGGTAGCAAAGGTATCGGCCTTCGGATTGATCAGATGGATACGGCGGGTTCTAACCATGGGAGTATCTCGCAGTTATAGGGAGAGCAACATTCCGATTGTGCTTATCATCATCCTGAAAAGAAACATAGCCTCGCCTTGAATTAATAATTGGCTCAGAAACGCTTCCGTAAACGCAACGGGGCCGGATATTAAGTTAACGGCAAGGCCAAACGCAGTCTGTACGGTACCGTACATAATTAAGTGGTGCGTTTGAAAAAACTGGCATAAAAAAACCCGCCGGAGCGGGTTTTAGTACTTATAACATTGAAGAAATCACGGCCGGTTTTTCGGCCATAAAACCGGGTCGTTATTCGATCCAGATTAATTCGACACGACGGTTTTCAGATCGCCCTTCTTCGGTGCTGTTATCGGCAATCGGTTGAGTTTCGCCGTAGCCTTTGGCAATCAGCCTGTTGGTAACGCCTTTCATTTTAAGATAATCGACCACTGACTGCGCACGCCTTTGCGACAACTTCATATTATAAGAATCCTTGCCTTCGCTACTGGTGTGACCCTGGACTTCGATATCATTTTTTTGAGGATAGGTAACAAGACTCTTCGCGACACCGTCAAGAATAGTCTTGGCATTCAGTGTCAACTCGGCCGAGTTATATTGGAAGTGCTGACCTTTGAGCACAAGTCTGATCGGACAACCGCTATTGTCAACTTTGCTGCCTTTGATGGTACCGGGACAGCGATCCAAACAATCGTTAACGCCATCCGCATCCGCATCCTGGGTGGAACAGTCTCTAACCGGTTCGGGGGCGGCTGCAACAACAGGTTCGGGCCTTGGCGCAGGTTTCGGCTTGTCGCCGAACGGAATGACAAAGCCGACATTCACTGTCATATCGTGAAATTGCTCGGTACCGGGCTGTACGTTAGCATTAAGATTGTTATTGTAACGATAGCGCACATCGCTGCGGAGCAGGAAGTTGTCGTGCAGCTCGTAGGTAAAACCTGCACCTGCCTCGCCAATTACACTCGCACCGCAATTAGCGGAAGCGCAACTATTCATGCCGCCTGCACCGATCACCGCATAAGGCGAGAATTTATCGCGAATAAAATAATACTGTAAATCGGCCGTACCGCCGGTCAAACTCCAGGGACCGTTAGCACCGCTGAACTCCTCGTAAAACCCTTTCAGCTCGACGTTGAAATGTTTATCGAGCATCTTGCCGATGCCCATACCGCCGCCCCAGCCATCGCTTGCATTGCGATCGCCGCCGGTTCTGACAAATGACCCAAATGGCGCGACATACCAACGATTATCCTGCGGGTGATCGGCAGCTTGCGTCAGCGACAGGAACCCCATGCCGGCTAATGAAACTATAATGAGTAAACTTTTTTTCAGCATAATATTTTCCTTATCTATATGTTTATTTGTACTTTTCATAAGCTCTTGCTTTATTGATCTCGCTACTTTATTTCAATTTACACTATCTTGAACAACGATTACGTTAATGTCATCCCTACAGAAACATTCTTATAATACCAGATTGTTGCTAAAAAACATTAAAAGTAGCTTAACCGCAACATTATTTACTCGTCTGTGCGGTACCGAACATAACTGTGTTATACGCAAAAACGCATGCTCACCTTATATTAAAGCGACTGGCACGCTATGTATTGCTGATAACTATCAGGTACCGCACGACTGTATAACATCAATAAATTAACCACATTCCCTCAACAGCGCTTTTGACTGTCTGCGCCCTTATTTGCCGCCGATTACCTGAAAATTGTTTTCTGACCACTTTAGCTGCTCCGTTTCTGTGTGCCCATGCGATAAATACAGTGCCAACAGGTTTCTCTGTTGTTCCTCCATCCGGCCCGGCTATTCCGGTCACTGCAATCGCGACATCGGCATCGCTGTGCGCTAATGCCCCTGCCACCATTTCCGTTGCAGTCTCGGCGCTCACCGCACCATATTGTTCCAATGTTTGCGGACTGACACTCAACATTTGCACTTTCGCCGCGTTACTGTAAGTAACAAAACCCCGGTCAAACCAGGCGGAACTTCCCGGCACTTCGGTCATCGCTTGAGCAATCCAGCCACCGGTACAGGATTCGGCTGTGGCTATTGTTTTGCCGCCGGCTCTTAATAAACGGCCCAGCTGTTCGGCCAGCTTAAATAATTCAGACTCCATGATGTGACCTCGTGCGACTTCGGATAAAATAGACGGATGAGTATAAAACAAAAGACCACCGACCAGCACACTCCAATGATGCAGCAATTTTTGCGCATTAAGGCCGAACACCCCGACACCTTGTTGTTCTACCGTATGGGGGATTTTTACGAACTGTTTTTCGACGACGCCAAAAAAGCCTCGCAACTACTGGACATTACGCTGACCAGCCGGGGCCAATCGGGGGGCCTGCCGATTCCTATGGCGGGCATTCCTTATCACGCCGCTGAAGGCTATCTTGCCAAGCTGTTAAAACACGGCGAATCCATCGCGATATGCGAACAAATCGGCGACCCGGCCACATCCAAAGGCCCGGTCGAGCGCAAGGTGGTGCGCATCGTGACCCCCGGCACCGTCACCGATGAAGCTTTGCTGGAAGACCGCAAAGATAATTTGCTGGTCGCAGTGTGCTCGTTCCCAAGTTCCAGCTCGACTACACAGCACGGCATCGCCAGCCTGGATTTGACCAGCGGGCGCTTCGTATTGCAGCAGGTTGAATCCATTGATCAATTATTGAGCGAAATCGGCCGCCTAAATCCAGCCGAACTACTGTTTAGTGAAGACTGGCCGCTGCCTGCCAGCTTAAAACAGCGTAGCGGTTTATGCAGAAGACCGCCTTGGCATTTTGAAGCGCAAAGCGCCAAACAACTGGTGTTAAAGCAATTCAACACGCTTGATTTGAAAGGTTATGGTTGCGAAGATATGCCCGCCGCGATCGCTGCTGCGGGCGGGTTATTGCAATATGTTAAGGACACCCAACAAAACACGCTGCCGCATATTCAGGGCATCCGAACTGAGAGCAGCGATGACAGTATTTTGCTGGATGCGTCCAGCCGCCGTAATCTTGAGCTGGATTTTCATCCTTCCGGACAACTGCAATTCACATTGTTCGGGGTGCTTGATAAAACCGCAACGGCGATGGGCAGCCGCTGTTTGCGGCGCTGGATCAACCGGCCGTTACGCGATCACGCCATTCTGAACAACCGTTACGCCTGTATCGATACCCTGCTTAATATCTTGCTGTATCGGGATATTCAAAGCCATCTGCGGCAAGTCGGCGACATTGAACGGATCAGCTCCCGTATCGCGTTAAAATCGGCGCGTCCCCGTGATTTACTGGTGCTGCGCAATACCTTGGCGGTTCTACCCGCGCTGCAACATGCGCTATCCGGCGGCGATAATCCGCAGCTTACGCTGTTATCCGAGCAGATCGACGAACATCCTGAGATGTTAAAATTGTTGCAATCGGCCATTATCGACAATCCGCCGGTACTGATCCGCGACGGCGGCGTGATTGCACCCGGCTACCATCAGGAGCTGGATGAGTTGCGCAACTTGAGCCAGAACGCGGATCAGTTCCTGATCGATATGGAAAACCGCGAAAAAGCGGCAACCGGCATCAGCACATTGAAAGTCAATTACAATCGCGTGCATGGTTACTACATTGAGATTTCCAACCTGCATGCGGAAAAAGTACCGCCGCATTACACCCGTAAGCAGACTTTAAAAGGCGCCGAACGTTACATTACCGAGGAACTGAAATCATTTGAAGACAAAGTACTCAGCGCAAAAGAAAAATCGCTGTCATTTGAAAAAGCCTTATATGATGAGCTGCTGAACATCATCGGCACTTCGTTAATCTCATTGCAACAGTGCGCCGCCGCATTAGCCGAACTGGATGTGCTGGTCAATTTTGCCGAACGCGCGGAAACATTGAATTTATCGCAACCGACACTGACAGATAAACCCGGCATTACGATTGAAGCCGGTCGGCACTTGGTTGTTGAGCAGGTTTCGGACATTCCTTTTGTGCCCAATGATTTGTCGTTTTCTAATCAACGTAGAATGCTGATTATTACCGGCCCGAATATGGGCGGTAAATCGACTTACATGCGTCAGGCCGCATTGATCGTGTTAATCACCCATATCGGCTGTTATGTTCCGGCGAAAACTTTAACCTGTGGACCTATCGACAAGATTTTTACACGTATCGGCGCATCCGACGACCTGTCCAGCGGCCGCTCCACGTTCATGGTGGAAATGTCGGAAACCGCCAACATCCTGCATAACGCGACTTCAAAAAGCTTGATCCTGATGGACGAGATCGGCCGCGGCACCAGCACTTTTGACGGTTTGTCTTTAGCTTGGGCTTGCGCCGACCATCTGGCTAAAGAAACTCAGGCGTTTACGCTGTTTGCGACGCATTATTTTGAGCTGACTACACTGCCCGAAGAACAAAAGACCATCCATAACGTGCATCTGGACGCGATGGAACATGGCGACAAGATCATTTTCTTACATGCGGTAAAAGACGGCCCAGCTAGCCAGAGCTACGGATTGCAAGTGGCGTCGTTAGCCGGTGTGCCGCGTTCGGTGATCGATAAAGCCAAAGCCAAATTACGACATTTGGAAGACCACGCCTATATTGAACAGCAAGCGGAAACCGGGGTTAACCAGCTGGATTTGTTTTCATCGAAAGAATGTCATCCGGCGGTGGGTTTTCTGGAAGATATGAACCCGGATGAGCTTAGTCCGAGACAGGCTTTGGAATTGCTTTATCGGCTTAAAGGGATGGTGTAGCGGATATAGCTGGAAAAAGGCGCGCATAGCGCGCCTTACTTGAGTTTATTGGATAGAAAGCGACTGGCCCACTAAAAATAGACCGATTATTTTTGACCTTTTTCGTCTGCCAGTGCTTCAGCCAATTGCTTTGCAGGCAGATAGCCGGGGAAGATATTGCCTTTCTCGGTAACAATCATCGGTGTTCCTTTCACTTCGAAATCCTCAGCCAATTGCATGTGCTCATCAACGGGATTGGCACAAGTTTTAGCTGGCGGTGTATCGCCTTTTTTTGCTGCTGTTAAAGCGGCTTTGCGATCTTCGGCACACCAGACCGATACAGCTTTGTTATATGAATCGGAACCTTTACCGGCTCTTGGGAAAAACAGGTACTGGATAGTAATGCCTTGAGCCATATATTGATCGATTTCCGAATGCAATTTACGGCAATAACCGCAATCTATATCGGTAAAGATGCTAACCGTATATTTGCTTTCTTTCGGCTTGAATACAATCATTTTATCCAGACCGAGCTTCTCAAGAGCCTGTTTGCGAGCACCGCCCAATTTCTCTTCGGTTAAGTCGGTACGTGCAGCAATATCAACCAAATGACCTTGAATCAAATATTTGCCGTCGTCGGAAGCATAAAAGATATTGCCGCCCACTGTAACCTCATAAAGGCCGCTGATTTCAGAGGGCTTAATCGCCCCTACTTTTATCGACGGCATGGATTTAGTCAGCGCTTGCCTGATTGCATTTTCATCAGCATGCGCTACCGATAAAGTCAGGCCGAATAGTGTTAATGCGGCAATTTTGATAACTTTGTTCATAATATTCCTGTGTTAGTTTGTAGGACGTAGAATCAACTTGCCCTTTACCCGTTTATTCCTGATTTATTGAAATAAGCGCTCAACATCCAAAAACATGGCTAATGCCATCAATGACACGAGCAATGCAATACCGATTTGTTGAAAGAAAATTTGCGCCCTCTCCGAAACAGGACTGCCTTTAACGCCTTCCAGAGCAAAGAATAGCAAGTGCCCACCATCAAGCACCGGAATCGGTAATAAATTTAATATGCCTAAACTGACGCTGACCAAAGCCATATATTTTAAAAAGGGTACCAAGCCCATCGTCGCGGACTGTCCTGCATACTGGGCAATACTGATAGGGCCGCTTAAATTTTCTACAGAAGCCCTGCCAACCAGCATCTTGCCCATCATTTTCAAGCTGGTAATGGAATAATAATAGGTAGTTTCGAATGCTACAGGTATCGCGGCTAACGGCGACAAAGAATATTCAACACTGACCGACTTCATCAGCTCTGGCGGTATATAAACTGAAGCACCGACTTTACCCTCGGTATTTTTGCCGACAACCACACTTTTCGGCGTAATGGTTGCGGGTAAACGTACACCGTCGCGCTCAATTTCAAGCTTTATTGCAACATCAGGATGGCTTTTTACATAAGTCACCCATTGCATCCAGTCGTCCATGATTGTGCCGTCAGCACTCACAATCAGATCGCCTTGTTTTAAACCTGAAACGAGCGCAGCGCTATCGGGAAGCACTTTCCCTATGATGGCCTGTAATTTCGGAGACCAGGGTTTAAAGCCTAAACGTTGATACAATACATCAGGATTTTCATTGTCTTTATCAGTAAGCTTAAGCGTTCTGGTATTTTGCTGATCATCAAAGCTTTTTACCGCAACTTTTATGTTCTGTTCCCCGTCAAGCGCTGAGGAGACTAACACACTCATGGCTTCAGTCCATGTAGGAGTCACTTTGTCGTCAATCGAGATAATCTCATCGCCTTCGACAAAGCCTGCGGCTGCGGCTAATGTGCCCTGTTCTACCGAACCGAGTATCGGCTTTATGCCTGTCTCGCCAATAACCAGCACACTCCAGAACAAAGCAACAGCGAGCATCAGATTAAACAAGGGACCTGCTGCAACTATTGCGATTCTGGCAAATAACGGCTGGCGATTAAAGGCATACGGCAGGTCCGCTTCCTTAACTTCGCCTTCCCGCTCATCGACCATCTTGACATAGCCACCCAGCGGAATGGCCGATATCACATACTCTGTCGCATCCGGATTTTTCTGGTATGACCATAAAATCTTGCCGAAGCCGAGAGAAAACCGAAGTACTTTTACCCCGGCTTTACGCGCAACCCAAAAATGCCCGAATTCATGAAATGAAACCAGGACACTAATGGCAACTATGAAATAAAACAGTGTATGCAGAAAATCCATCAATTATTAAGTTCTCCAATAATTTGTGTAGATATTAATCTGGCCTGTTGATCCGTGTCTAAAATAATTTCCAGCGTATCGGCGGCCTTGGCTTCGAATTTCTTCATGCAGCGCTCAATAATAACCGGAATATCGGTAAAACGAACATGCTCATTTAAAAAGGCTTCCACTGCAATTTCATTAGCCGCATTTAAAACAGTCGGCATGATACCGCCAGCATCAATAGCCTCATAGGCCAGACGCAGACAGGGAAACCGTTCCAGATTAGGCTCATGGAAATCCATGCGTCCGACATCAAAAATATTCAACGGGTCAACGCCCGAATCAAACCGCTCCGGCCATGCCATTGAATAAGCGATAGGTATGCGCATATCAGGATTACCCATCTGCGCCAATACTGTTCCATCGACATAATCGACCATCGAATGGATGACACTTTGAGGATGAATGACCACTTGGATTTGATCTGGGGTCATATCGAATAAAATACAAGCCTCGATCATCTCAAGGCCCTTATTCATCATCGTGGCGGAATCCACGGAGATCTTCCTGCCCATATCCCAGTTAGGATGCGCCACTGCTTGGGCCGGCGTTACATTAATCAATTGATCAACAGGCATTTCCCGAAAAGGGCCGCCTGAAGCGGTCAACAAAATGCGTCTGGCTTGTTTCGCCTGCACACCGGTTTTATAGCCGGCAGGCATGCACTGGAATATTGCATTATGCTCACTATCAATCGGCAGTAACTGCGCTCCCGAATCGCTAACGGCCTGCATAAAAATTGAACCCGACATCACCAAGGCTTCTTTATTAGCTAGCAATATGGTCTTGCCCGCTTTCGCCGCAGCCAGACTCGGCAACAAGCCTGCCGCGCCTACGATGGCGGCCATGACGGAATCGACATTGTCCAGTGTTGCAACATGTTCCAGCGCCTCAGCACCTGACAATACTTTGATATCTGCGATTGCTGAGTTTTTAAGTTTTTCTTCAAAGATTTGAGCCTTATGCTCATCCACTACGACAACAACTTCCGGATGGTGCTCCAGACATTGTTCATAGAGAGTATCAATATTGGTATTAGCTGTTAATGCGATAACTTTATAGAGACTGGAATGTCTGGCCACTACATCTAAAGTACTGACGCCAATTGAACCTGTCGCTCCGAGTATGCAAATACCTTTCATGCCATAAGCCCAATCAATACTATACCTGCATAAAAAAACGGAATGGCGGCAATCAGGCTGTCAATCCTATCCAGAAGACCTCCGTGACCGGGTAGTATTGAACCCGTATCTTTAACGCCGCGCTGACGTTTGACCACGCTAAAAAACAAGTCGCCATAAATAGAAATCAACACCGTCAATACAGACAACAGTATAAAATCGGTTATCCTCATCCAGACAAAACCATCGCGATAGCCATAATAGCCAATGAAAGCCGTAGCCCAAACAGCACCTGTTATTAAAGCGCCGTACATACCCTGAACCGTCTTGCCCGGACTAATCTCAGGAGACAACTTGGTTTTACCAAATTTCTTTCCGGAAAAATAGGCGGCAATATCCGCAGTCCAAATTAAAATCAGAAAATACAGCGTCATTTCCGAACCGTAAAAAGCTCTTAACCTGCTCAAGAACATCCATGTCGACAATAAAATAAGCCAGCCGATCAATGCCTTATAGCGGGCTTTCATTTCCAACTTTAAAACACCCTCAGGAGCGTTTCTGATTAATATCATGACCAATATCCAGAACAGCACCGGCGCAGTAACCAGCCATTCCAGAGCGCCTGAATAGTCCCTTACATCAGGCCAATCCAATACTTGGGCGGCCAGTTCCAGAAATTGCGTCCAAAAATGCAGCCACAACATAGGTAGAATCAACGCAACTAAAAATAATCCGCGTTTAAACGGCGAATCAATTCTGACAAGATTAGTCCACTCCCATGCGGCCAAAAGCGTGATTAGCCCAATAAGCAATGAAAAGTACTCAGAAGGCAGCTGAAAAACAGCAAGCACAATCAGAGGAGCCAGAATTAATGCGGTAATAATTCGCTGTAGTAACATTTTAATTATTATGAGATGAAGTTGGAGGTAAGTGTTAGTTTTCGGTAAAACCAGCTAGTTATTTTAAAATTATCGATTTATCCAGCAGTTGCTCTCCGGTATGACCAAAACGCCTTTGCCGGGTTTTAAAACTATTGATAGCATCCTGAAGTGAATTCTGGTCGAAATCCGGCCATAGCGTCGAGGTAAAATACAGTTCTGTATAGGCTAATTGCCATAACAAAAAATTACTAACGCGTTGTTCACCGCCTGTTCGGATAAATAAATCGGGCTCGGGCAAATCGGCAGTTGATAAATACTGGTTGATCAGCTGTTCATTGATATCCTGATTTTTCAATTCTCCGGCCGCTATTTTCCCCGCCACTGTCTGAAATGCCTGACACATATCCCAGCGTCCGCCGTAATTTGCCGCGATAACCAATGTTAAAGCATCGTTATCTTTGGTTTGCGCCTCTCCTTCGGCCATTTTGGCTTGTAACTTCTCGGAAAATGCCGTCCTGTCACCGATAAATCGCAAGCGGATATTATTACGATCAAGCTTGTTAATTTCTCTTTGCAGTGTGGCCATAAACAACCCCATTAACAATGAAACCTCTTCTTCCGGGCGACGCCAATTTTCACTGCTAAAAGCAAACAAGGTCAAGACCTCAACTTCTTGCTTGGCGCAGTACTCTACAATTTTTCGAACCGTCTTAACCCCGGCTTGGTGACCAAAGGCACGAGGCATAAATCTTTTCTGAGCCCATCGACCATTGCCATCCATGATAATGGCGATATGACGCGGATTATTAGTTGAACCCATAGAGGGGGTTACTGATTCCAAACTTTTACCGTCATCCGTAGGCATTATTTAAATCCCGATCACATTGACAGTAAATCAGCTTCTTTTGCTTCCAGCAATTTCTCAACGTCTTTTACAAACTGATCAGTCAACTTTTGAATTTTTTCTTCAGCCGCACGGGCCTCATCTTCGGAAATTATTTTTTCCTTTAAGGCCTCTTTTATGGCTGAGTTTGCATCACGACGAATATTCCTGATCGCAACACGGCCATTTTCCGCTTCATTCTTGACGACTTTAACCAAGGTACGACGACGCTCTTCAGTCAACGGCGGCAATGGAATCCGAATAGTCATCCCGTTGGTGGCAGGATTTAAACCCAGATCCGATTTCATAATGGCTTTTTCAATAGCCTGAACCATGCCTTTTTCCCACGGAGTAATCGTCAAAGTACGCGCATCTTCAACGGCAATATTGGCAACCTGGGATAATGCAGACTCGGTACCGTAATATGAAACGTTAATTTGATCCAATAAGCTGGGATGAGCTCTGCCCGTTCTTATTTTTGAGAATTCATGTTTTAGGGATTCAATACTTTTGCCCATACGAGTTGAAGCGTCCTGTTGAATATCATTAATCATTATCTGTTCCTCGTTCAATGAGAGATCCTATCTCTTCGCCCATCATCAGTTTCATTACTGCGCCTTTCTCAAAAATATTCATCACTCGCATTGGCACATTATTATCCCGGCATAATACCAGCGCGGTGGTGTCCATTACATTTAGACGCTGATCCAACGCCTCATCATAAGTTAATCGTGGATAAAATTTAGCATTTTTGTCTTTTTGCGGATCGGCAGAATAAACGCCTTTGACTTTAGTCGCCTTAATCATCAACTCGGCATTAATTTCAATCGCCCGGAGACTGGCTGCCGAATCGGTAGTGAAAAAAGGGTTTCCTGTTCCCGCTGCAAAAATCACAACCCGGCCTTTCTCCAAATGCCTGATTGCACGACGGCGAATATAATCTTCACAGACCTGATTGATTTTCAGTGCGGACATCACCCTGACCGGCTGCCCATGTGCTTCTAAAGCATCCTGCATGGCCAGGGCATTTATTACGGTAGCCAGCATGCCCATTTGGTCACTGGTTACTCTATCCAATCCTTCTGAAGCTTTTTCAGCTCCACGCAATATATTACCGCCGCCAATAACTAAACCAACCTGAAGACCAATATCACATAACTCTTTAATTTCAGTTGCAAGACGTTTAACAATATCTGCATCAATACTACCACCGGTCTCACTCATTAAAGCTTCACCGCTTAACTTAAGTAAAATTCTCTGGCAAATCGTATTAGTCATTTTAATTTATCGGGGTTAGTGTTTATTATTGATGTGTATTCCTCGGCAGCTAGCCGAGGAGTGCGTTAGTTGCCTCTAACTTGTGCCATAACCTCTTCAGCAAAGTTTTCTTCTTTCTTCTCAATTCCCTCACCCACTTCCAAACGAGCGAAACGAATAACGCTGTTACCTTTTGAAGCGACTAGTTTACCGACAGTAACTTTATCGTCCTTAATAAAAGGCTGACCTAACAAAGTGATTTCAGCCAAAAATTTACTAATGCGACCCACTACCATTTTCTCAATGATGTCAGCAGGTTTTCCGCTTTCTGCGGCTTGAACAGAGAAAATTTCTTTTTCTTTCTCAATAAGTTCTGCCGGTACTTGTTCATCAGAAATACAAGTGGGTTTGCTCGCGGCAATATGCATGGCAATGTCTTTACCTAACTCGCTATCCGCCTTAGCTAATTCAACGATCACACCGATTTTTTTACCGTGTAAATAGCAAGCTGTACCGCCGGTAGCAGTTTGGTATTTTTGGAATCTTCTAACCGTAATGTTTTCGCCTAACTTGGCAATCAGTCCACGACGAACTTCGTCTACAATCGTGCCGTCAGCCAACTTCATTGCCAGCAGTTGTTCATCTGTTTCAATATCGGAATTCAACAAAGCTGCTGTGACATTAGTGACGAAATTTACGAAATCATCCGCTTTCGCGACAAAATCAGTCTCACAGTTAACATCGACAATCGCTACAGTTTTTCCGTCGTCACTGACCTTGGCGCCGATGATGCCTTCAGCAGCAATGCGATCGGATTTTTTATCGGCCTTGGCTAAACCGGATTTGCGCATATTCTCAATGGCCAACTCCATATCGCCATTGGCTTCAACTAATGCTTTTTTGCACTCCATCATGCCGGAGGCAGTTCTTTCACGCAGTTCCTTAACCATTGCCGCACTAATAGTAATACTCATTCTTTGTCTTTCCTCATTATTCATAACTATAAAAACGCCCCCGTGAGGAGGCGTTTTTTGCCTAACTTCAAGCATTCATTTCACAGGAAACACCTGCAAAAACAAGACCGTACTTATTCTGACGCTTCTTCAACAAAATCATCAACTTTTGCTGACAATCCCAAACCTGCCGATTTAGCTTCCATTACTGCCGCGGAAACACTTTCGCAATAAAGTTTAACTGCACGAATTGAGTCATCATTACCAGGAATAATGTAATCAATTTTTTCCGGTGAATTATTGGAATCTACAATACCAACAACCGGAATGCCTAATTTTTTAGCTTCACTGATTGCATTCTTCTCATAACCGACATCCAATATGAAAATCACATCAGGAACGCCTTTCATGTCTTTAATTCCACCCAGACTGCGCTCCAGCTTTTCAAGTTCGCGTTCCATACCTAACGCTTCTTTCTTGGCAAAACGTTGATAAAGCGTACCATCAGCTTTCATCGCTTCCAATTCTTTAAGACGATTAATTGACTTTTTGATGGTTTTGAAATTTGTCAGCATGCCGCCTAACCAACGATGGTTGACATAAGGCATGCCGCAACGGGCTGCTTCTTCAGCAACCACTTTTCGTGCTGCTTTTTTGGTGCCAACAAACAGGACGGTGCCTTTGTTTGCTGTCATTTGACCCAGATAATTCATTGCGTCATTAAACATTGGAAGCGTTTTTTCCAAATCAATAATATGGATTTTGTTACGTGAACCGAACAGGTACGTAGCCATTTTCGGATTCCAATAACGAGTTTGATGTCCAAAATGAACACCCGCTTCAAGCATTTGACGCATAGATACTGCTGCCATTAATTTCTCCTAAGATAAAAAATTCGAAACATCTGTTTCGAGTTGGGTTACGCCTCCACCTATCCCGCCTGAAAACCGGTAACAACCATTATTATTTAAAATACGGTTGCACCAGCACCCTTCCAAACGTGACGATAGGTGTGAGTATTAGTTCAAAAATGAACTTCCCTTTATACCATAATTACTTTTTCACAACAAGCCGATCTCTGTTAAAATAGCCTCATTACACAGACGCAAAGCAGAAAACATAAGACTAAAAAACTTATAGTTTGCGCCTAATGTGCCCTTATCCTTTTAGCCTTGCAGCTGTTTCTTATGAGCATAACTATTAAAACCGAAAGTGAAATTGAAAAAATGCGGATTGCCGGAAGACTGGCAGCCGAAGTGTTAGAAATAATTGAGCCCTATGTCGTTCCCGGGGTTACCACCAATGAACTCAACCAGATTTGCCACGACTATATTGTCGACGTGCAAAAAGCCATACCTGCACCACTCAATTATCATGGCTTTCCAAAATCAATTTGCACTTCGATCAATCAACAAATCTGTCACGGCATTCCCAGCGACAAGAAACTTAAATCCGGTGATATTGTTAATATTGATATTACCGTTATTAAAGATGACTATCACGGCGACACCAGCAAAATGTTTTGCGTCGGCGAAGTGAGCGCACACGCCAAACGACTGGTTAAAATAACCCAGGAAGCTATGTTTTTGGGCATCAAGCAGGTCAAACCCGGCGCCACTCTAGGAGATATCGGTCATGTCATACAAAAACATGCCGAATCCAATCGCTATTCAGTAGTCAGGGAATTTTGCGGGCATGGTATCGGCAAAAAATTCCACGAAGAACCGCAAGTATTGCATTATGGCAAAGCCGGCGAAGGCGAAGTCCTTGAGGCGGGCATGATATTAACCATTGAGCCGATGATTAATCTCGGCAAACGACATATGAAAGTATTAGCTGACGGCTGGACCGCAGTGACCAAAGACCGGAGCTTATCCGCCCAATGGGAGCACACTATTTTGGTAACCCACGACGGCTATGAAATCCTGACTTTACGCCAAGAAGAAATGTGAATATTTTGAACAAAAACATGAATGCAGCCATTTTTGCAAAAAAAGACAGCCTGCAACAATTTAAATCGCTGTTAAAGCAAAAAGACACCGAACTTCGGCAAAAATTCAATCCTCATAAATCGGTTTCAGATTTACTTAAAGAAAAATCCGATTTTATTGATGAAATCCTGAGTTGTTGCTGGCAACATTTTCTTGGCGAATACGCCGGCCAGTTTGCGCTATGCGCCGTTGGCGGTTACGGCAGAAGGGAGCTATTTCCCTATTCCGACATTGACTTGGTCGTATTACTGGATTCAGAGGATATAACCCTTTACCAAGAAGCGTTATCCAACTTTTTCACTTTCCTCTGGGATATCGGCTTAAAACCCGGACAAAGCGTACGTACGATCAAGCAATGCATCGAAGCCGCAATAGCCGACCAAACCATCATAACCAGCCTTATGGAAAACCGGCTGATTACAGGCAATATCACGTTACATAAAACACTTAATCAACAAATCGCACCGGACAAAATTTGGCCATCGGATCAGTTTTTTGCCGCCAAAATGGAAGAGCAACGGCAACGCTATGCCAAATTTCATGACACAGCCTATAATCTCGAACCCAATATCAAAGAAGGGCCGGGCGGATTACGCGACAGACAAGTCATCGCCTGGGTGTTCAAACGCCATTACAACTCATCAACACTCAAGGAACTCATTAAATACGGATTTTTGCCTGAGTCCGAATACTTGGAATTGGTTGCCGCGCTTGAAGTACTTTGGCGAATTCGTTATGCACTGCATCTTTTAACCAATCGATGCGAAGATCGACTGATTTTTGATTATCAACGCGATCTTGCCCAGCAATTTGGATTCAGCACCGAACATCAGGAATACAACCAGGATGTCGAACAATTCATGCAGTTTTACTTTAAAACGGTGCTTGGACTTGAGCGCCTCAATGAAATGCTGCTGCAATTATTCAATGAACGTTTCGTTTCCGGAGAACTTACTTACAAATTAATTCCGCCTAACGACAAATTTGTCGTCGTCAACGGCTACCTCGAAGTCATTGATGACAAGCTTTTCGAACGATATCCACTTGCTTTGCTGGAACTCTTCCTGGTTCTAGAACAGAATTCATCAATCAAAGGCGTCAGGGCAACAACCATACGTTTGATTCGCAAAAGCCTGCATTTAATCGACGACAAATTCCGCAAGAATAAAGACGCCAACCGCCTTTTTATAGAAGCATTCCGCCAACCGCGAGGCATTACAGATCAATTAAGGCGAATGAACCGCTATGGTGTTTTAGCCGCCTATATCCCTTGCTTTGCCAATATTGTCGCCCGCATGCAATATGACCTGTTTCATATTTACACTGTGGACGAACATACGCTTTTCGTTATCCGCAACTTACGCCGCTTCGCCTTAGAAAAACACTTTGACGAACTGCCGTTCTGCAATGATATTTTCCTGCTGATTTCAAAGCCGGAAATATTGTATCTTGCCGCGCTATTTCATGACATAGCCAAAGGCAGGAACGGCGACCATTCCACCATTGGCGAAGAAATCGCCAGGGAATTCTGCATTCAGCACGATCTTTCTCACCACGACACCAACCTGATCTGCTGGCTGGTGCGCAATCACCTGGTTATGTCGATGACAGCACAACGAAAAGACATCGGTGATCCGGATGTGATTCATCAATTCGCCCAGACCGTTGGCAGCATCGAATACCTGAACTATTTATACCTGCTGACCGTGGCCGACATTCGCGCCACCAACCCTGAACTTTGGAACGCATGGAAAGATGCCCTGCTCAAAGAACTTTATTCAGTAACCTATAGCGCATTACACAGAGGCTTGCAAAATCCGGTAGCATTGGCGGACCGCCTGCTCGAAAACAAAAAAGAAGCAAAAGACGAGTTAATTAAACTAGGCATATCCGAACCGGTTATCCTCAGATCCTGGCAACATGCCAGCGATGACTATTTTTTAAGATATTCAGCTGATGAAATAGCATGGCATACCATTGCCATTGCCTCATCCAGAGAAGACGACCTACCTCTGGTTCTGCTGCGTCCGCAAACTCAACGCGGCAGCGCGGAAGTTTTTGTTTACACCAAAAATGAAGAAGCTATTTTTTCGCTAAGCACAGCCACTCTCGACCAACTCGGACTCACGATTCTTGACGCCCGGATTATGACTACAACCGATGACTATGTGCTTAACAGCTTCCTAGTTCTTGAGCAGTCGGGAAAACCGATCAATGAATTGTTCAGGGAAGTGCATATTTGCACCGTCCTCCGTAATAATCTGCTTCTGCGTGAAGTAAAAAAACACAAAAATATTCATCGCCAATCAAGACAGGCCAAACATTTTCCTATCCCTACCAGCATTCAATTTCATGCCGACCCTTTAAACAGGAACACGATTATTGAGCTTATCACCACGGATCATGCCGGACTTTTATCGAAAATAGGACGTGCGTTTGTAAAAAAAGACATCCACCTGCACAGCGCAAAGATAACGACCATTGGCAGCCGGGCCGAAGACATGTTTTATATCACCGACAACCAATCGCAACCGATTACAGATCCCGACAAACAGGAACAAATACGTGAAGAAATTTTAAAAATGCTGGGCACGACAGGGTAATACAGCGACTTCGGAAAGATACTTACTAACACACCCCCACAAGCCAATACTCATCCGCTATTTATTAGATACCAGTTTTTTTTTAATGAATCGAACAAGCCATTCATAGCCGTCATTTTCAATATCAGCATAGCGCAGCCCAATTTTACATTGATCATTAGACATACGCCGCGAAAAAACCACATGACACCGTGCTACTATTTTAGATGGCTGACCGTCGTCGTCAGACAGATTCAAATCAACAAACACCGACACCGGCTTGCCGTCGCGAACAAAACTCCCACCGGGAGTAATCATGTTACGCTGCCTGATATTACACTCGACACCTAGCCCACCACTGGATACATCTACAGCAATAACCTTAATACGCACACCATCCCCGGTAGTGACAATAGCAGAAACTTGCACTGGAATCCTTTGATAAAGCCTTCTTTCCATAACCGCTTACACTCACTATTAGAATCACTTAAAAGATAAAGTTTAAAAAAATAATTATTCCAATGCAACCGATGCAGACAACCAGATATCGAACACCAAAAATTATTGTCGGAATCCGACAACACAACAAACCAATATCTTTTTAATTAAATAATCGACTCACCCCGCGCAAGCTTGGGCAAATTACCGTCCAACCCCATCGCACTGCGCATCACCTTATTTTTAGCAGGTAAAATACGCTCAGCCAAACCTAACCCTAAGTTACGTAAAAACTTCACCGGCACAACTTGATTACTGAAGACTCGATAAAAAACATCCATTACTGTCATCATTTTCAAATTTTCATTACGTCGCATTTTTTCATAGCGCCTTAAAACTGCTAAATCGCCGGGATCACGCCCCTGCCTGCCTGCGTCAATCAGCACCTCAGCCAATGCCGCAGCATCCAACAAACCGATATTAACCCCCTGTCCCGCCAACGGATTAATCATGTGTGCTGCATCGCCAACCAAAACCACACCGGGTTTAACATAGCTTTGCGCATGCTGGCGCTTTAACGGAAAGCTTGCCGTACCTAAAATTGCATTAACCTTACCCAGGCAATCAGGAAAAGTTGACGTCAATTCGCGCAGCAAATCTTCGCTGGATAATGACTTCAACCGGCACACTTCATCCGGAGAGTTGTACCAGACTATAGAACCATAATGGCCGGTTAGCGGCAAAAAGGCTTGCGGACCACTAGGCACAAAACGCTGCCAGGTTATATCCTGCTG
This sequence comes from Methylobacter sp., assembly GCF_036845245.1. NCBI lineage: Bacteria > Pseudomonadati > Pseudomonadota > Gammaproteobacteria > Methylococcales > Methylococcaceae > Methylobacter > Methylobacter sp. The sequence continues at coordinate 47,264 of NZ_DAIUEH010000032.1, read as the reverse complement.
CCCATAATCCGTTTCAATATAAATTACCAGCGCATGCTGATTATAATCCCAACTGGACACTCCCAATCCCACCGTTTGCCTGACTCTGGATTGACCGCCATCCGCAGCCACCAATACTTTTGCTGACAAAACCCTACCATCCCCCAACTCCACTTCGGGTAACCTGCCCACCGAATAGTCAATTTTATTAATGGTAGCCGGACATATCAGCTCAACATTGGCAAAATCCCGCAAACGCTCCAATAACGCCAGCTGAGTCACCCTGTTTTCAACGATAAAACCCAATTCAGGATAGTTAATATCATCGCTACAAAACTCGGTATCTCCTGCGGTTTCCCAAACCCGCATTCTGCGAAACGGGCATAACCTGCGATTAACAACACCGCCCCATGCGCCCACAGTTTCAAGTATATTTTTTGATGCAATACTGAGCGCGGAAACCCTTAAGTCATGCGGCTGCTCGGGAGCAAAAGCCTGTGGTGGCACACTCTCAATCACCGCAACTTTCAACAAACTCCCACCGAGACTACAGGCAACAGCAGCCCCAACCATACCCCCCCCTACAACCACAACATCAAAATTTTCTTTCATAATTAACCAATAATATGATATGAACTCACTTAAGATAATTGTAATGCCTCTTAACGAACCAAGCTGGCTTGCAAAAATCGATGAGATATTAATGGGAATAATCAACCATTAAAATGACAGAGCGGCAAGATACCACATCTATTTAAAGAACCGCCAAAATACCTCCATTAATGACGTAACCAAAGGGCACAATCAAACTATATCAGCGAACAATATGCCAACTCATTGCTGGTGCGGGCGCTAAAAGACTGCGTGACAGAACTGCCCGTCATCCGTATAATTAACTGGTTTTGCCGTACCGCGACCTCTGATGTTCCCATCAGAGCGGGTGCGGAACGAGGGTTATTAAGTTAGAGGATAACAACCCTTTTGTAATATTTTTTAGAGGTGACAATGAGTCAAAGTACGCTACCGACCAGACAGGGTTTATATGATCCACGCAATGAACATGATGCATGCGGCGTGGGTTTTATTGTTCATATAAAAGGTCAAAAAAGCCATGAAATCGTACGTCAGGGCTTGGAATTACTTAAAAACCTGACCCACCGCGGCGCAGTTGGCGCTGACATACATGCGGGCGATGGCGCTGGTATTTTGATTCAAATGCCTGATGCTTTTTTGCGTGGAGAATGCGATAAATTAAGCATATCCCTTCCGCCAGCTGGTGATTATGCGGCAGGTATGGTATTTTTGCCGCGTGACGCGGCCAATCGAAACACCTGCGAAAAATTGTTAACCGAAATTATTGCACAGGAAAAAGTGGAGTTGTTAGGCTGGCGCGACGTGCCGGTTGATAACCGCACACTGGGCGAATCAGTAAAATTGGTTGAACCTTTCATACGACAAATTTTTATTGGACGCGGTAAAGCTTGCGCTGACCAGGACGCTTTCGAACGCAAGCTGTTCGTAATTCGCAAACAAGTCGAAAACGCTGTCCGCGATTTAAATCTCGATCATGGCCACGCTTTTTATATCCCCTCTTTATCATCTCGGACCATAGTCTACAAAGGGATGCTGCTGGCCGACCAAGTCGGATCGTTTTATGCCGACTTGAACGATGAGCGCATGATCAGCGCCTTGGCGTTGGTGCATCAGCGTTTTTCCACCAACACCTTCCCGACATGGGATCTGGCGCATCCTTTCCGCCTCATCGCCCATAACGGCGAAATCAACACCTTGCGCGGCAATGTTAACGGCATGGCGGCACGTCGCCATTCCATCGCGTCCAAAGTATTGGGCGACGACATGTATAAATTGTGGCCGTTAATTAACGAAGAGCAATCGGATTCGGCATGTTTCGATAATGCGCTCGAGTTGCTGGTAGCGGGCGGCTATTCACTCGCTCATGCGATGATGTTACTAATCCCCGAAGCATGGGCTGGTAACGTGTTAATGGATGAAAAACTGCGCGCATTTTATGAGTACAACGCAGCCCTGATGGAACCATGGGATGGCCCGGCAGCCATTGCCTTCACCGATGGCCGCCAAATTGGCGCAACTCTCGATCGCAACGGTTTGCGTCCTGCACGTTATCTGGTTACCGATGACGACTTCGTCATCATGGCATCGGAAATGGGCGTATTGGAAGTTCCCCAGCACAAAATCATCAAAAAATGGCGTTTGCAGCCAGGCAAAATGCTACTGATCGATACCGAACAAGGCCGCATTATTGATGATGCGGAATTGAAAGCCAATTTGTCGGCGTGCCACCCTTATTCCGAATGGCTGAGCAAAACTCAAATTCTGCTATCCGAACTGCCTGCCGAAATTTCCGCAATGGCACCAGATGCGCACACCCTTCTAGATAGACAGCAAGCATTCGGTTATACCCGAGAAGATATTGAATTCATCCTGAAACCGATTGCACAAACCGGACAGGAACCGATCAGTTCGATGGGTATTGATACAGCGTTGGCCGTGCTATCGCAACGTTCGCGTATGCTGTACGATTATTTCAAGCAAGGCTTTGCCCAGGTCACCAACCCGGCTATTGATCCTATTCGCGAAGAATTGGTCATGTCTCTGGTTTCCCTGATCGGCCCGCGGCCCAATTTATTGGGTCTGGACGAAGGCGGAACCCACATGCGCCTGGAAGTGGAACAGCCCATTTTGACCAATCAGGATTTGGAAAAAATTCGTCGCATCGAAACGCGCACCGGCGGTGTATTCAAGACCAAAACCCTGACGCTTTGCTATCCCTCAGACTTGGGTGCAAGCGGCATGGAAGCGGCACTCGATAAACTATGTCTTGCAGCAAAACAGGCTGTTGAAGAAGGCAACAATATCCTGGCACTGTCCGACCGTGACCTGGATATTGCACATATTGCCATCCCCGCCCTGTTGGCAACTTCCGCCGTGCATCACTACCTGACCCGCGAAGGCCTGCGCACTAAAGTAGGGCTGGTTGTCGAAACCGGCGAAGCGCGCGAGGTTCATCATTTTGCGCTGTTGGCCGCCTACGGTGCGGAAGCGGTTAACCCTTATCTGGCGTTCGACACGCTGTCCGGGCTAAGCCAAGATATCGCCGACCTCAGCGAATATGAAGCGCACAAACGTTATATCAAGGCGATCTCCAAAGGCCTGCTTAAAGTCATGTCCAAAATGGGCATTTCGACATATCAGTCTTATTGCGGCGCGCAAATTTTTAATGCGATCGGTTTGGCGGAACCGTTTCTGGATCGTTACTTCACCGGCACTACCAGCACTGTCGAAGGCGTCGGTTTAGCCGAAATCAGCGAAGAAACGACTCGTCGCCACCGCATTGCTTTCGGCAATGCGCCGTTATATCGCGATGCCCTGGATATTGGCGGGGAATACGCGTACCGTCTGCGCGGCGAAGCGCATACTTGGACGCCTGCCACCATCAGCACCTTGCAACACGCAACGCGCAGCAACAGCTATGAAAAATACGCTGAATTTTGCCGCTTGATCGATGAACAAAACGAAGCCTTGCTGACCTTGCGCGGCTTGATGTCGTTCAAGGAAGATGCAACACCTGTGCCATTGGACGAAGTGGAATCGGCAGCCGACATCGTCAAGCGTTTTGCAACCGGCGCGATGTCGTTCGGTTCAATTTCTTACGAAGCGCATACTAATTTGGCCATTGCGATGAATCGTATCGGCGGCAAATCCAACACCGGCGAAGGCGGAGAACTTCCAGAACGCTTCAAAACCTTGCCCAACGGCGATTCGATGCGTTCGGCGATTAAACAAGTGGCTTCCGGCCGTTTCGGTGTAACCACCGAATACCTCGTCAATGCCGACGACATTCAGATAAAAGTCAGCCAAGGTGCGAAACCCGGCGAAGGCGGACAGCTGCCCGGCCATAAAGTCGATGCGGTTATCGCCAGAGTGCGCCATTCCACGCGCGGCGTAGGCTTGATTTCGCCACCGCCGCACCATGACATTTATTCGATTGAGGATTTGGCTCAGCTGATCCATGATTTGAAAAACGTCAATCCCGAGGCAAGAATCAGCGTTAAACTGGTATCTGAAGTCGGCGTCGGCACTGTTGCGGCGGGCGTTTCCAAAGCCCACGCGGACCATGTCACCATTTCCGGCTATGACGGCGGCACCGGCGCAAGCCCGATGACTTCCATTAAGCATGCAGGTTTGCCATGGGAAATCGGCTTGGCCGAAACTCATCAAACACTGGTACTCAACAAACTGCGCGGCCGCATCGCCGTACAGGTTGATGGCGGATTACGCACCGGACGCGATGTGATCATCGGCGCATTATTAGGCGCGGATGAATTCGGCTTCGCCACTGCACCACTAATCGTGTCGGGTTGTTTAATGATGCGTAAATGCCATTTGAACACTTGCCCGGTCGGAGTCGCAACGCAAGATCCTGAACTGCGTAAGCGTTTTACCGGACAACCTGAGCATGTGGTCAATTATTTCTTCATGGTCGCGGAAGATGTGCGTCAGTGGATGGCAAAACTGGGCTTCCGCAGCTTCAATGAAATGATCGGACGCTCGGACAAGCTGGACATGCAGCGCTCACTGAACCATTGGAAAACGCAAGGACTGGACTTTAGCCGGGTTTTCTATAAACCCGAAATTGATGGTGCAACCGCTGTTTATAACACTGAACGCCAGGATCACGGCTTGGATCAGGCATTGGATCATACCTTGATTGCCCAGGCTCAGCCTGCGCTGCAAAATGGACAAGCGGTAGTCATCGATACGCCTATACACAATATTAACCGCACTTTCGGCGCGATGCTATCCGGTGAAGTCGCTAAACGTTACGGACATAAAGGCTTGCCTGAAGACACCATTGCGATTCGTGTCAAAGGTACCGCCGGACAAAGCTTCGGCGCATTTTTGGCTCAAGGCATCAGCATCGAGCTTGAAGGCGAAGGCAATGATTATGTCGGCAAAGGCATGAGCGGCGGTCGTATCGCCATTTACCAGCCTAAGGATTGCCCGATTAATCCTGCTGAAAACATTATCGTCGGCAACACTGTGCTATATGGCGCCGTCAGTGGCGAATGTTATTTCAGCGGCGTTGCGGGTGAACGTTTTGCCGTGCGTAACTCTGGCGCTATCACAGTTGTCGAAGGCGTTGGCGATCATGGCTGCGAATACATGACCGGCGGTGTAGTGGTCGTGCTCGGGCAAACCGGGCGCAATTTTGCGGCCGGTATGTCGGGCGGTGTGGCTTATGTGCTGGACGAAGACCGCAGCTTTGAAAAACGTTGCAACATGGCCATGGTTGAACTTGAACCTATCCCTGCCGAAGATGACACGCTGGAAGCAATCGCTCATCAGGGTGGCGACATGGAAACCCATGGCCGGGTTCACCTGATGTCCGATATGACCCGTTATGATGCGCAACGCTTAAAGCACTTCATCGAAAATCATAAGCGTTATACCAACAGCGCCAGAGCTCAACATATTCTGGATAATTGGCAGGATTATTTGCCGCGCTTTGTTAAAGTCATGCCGGTCGATTACCGCGAAGCGCTCAAACAAATCCAAGCAGAACAAGCATCCGCGACTGCATAATCGTTGCGAAACTATTTAAGTAGAAGGTATTAAAGATGGGTAAACCAACCGGGTTTATGGAACTACCGCGCACTGAACGGCATTATGCATCGCCCAGTGATCGTATCCAGCATTATCGCGAATTTACGCTATCCCCTAGCGATGCCGAAGTGGCGCAGCAAGGTTCGAGATGCATGGATTGCGGCATCCCTTTTTGCCATCAAGGCTGTCCCGTAAACAATATTATCCCCGATTGGAATGATGGAGTTTATCGAGGAGATTGGCAGCAGGCCCTGGAAATCTTACACAGCACCAATAATTTCCCTGAATTTACCGGACGCATCTGTCCTGCGCCCTGTGAAGCGGCTTGCACACTCAATTTGCAAGATCAGCCGGTGACCATTAAATCGATAGAATGCGCAATTATCGATAAAGGCTGGGCAATGGGCTGGGTAAAACCGCAAATTCCGGAAAAACGCACCGGCAAACGCGTAGCCGTAATAGGCTCGGGACCATCAGGATTGGCTTGTGCTCAACAGCTCGCGCGCGCCGGACACGAAGTCGTAGTCTATGAAAAGAATGACCGTATCGGCGGCTTATTGCGCTACGGCATTCCTGATTTCAAGATGGAAAAAACGCACATCGACAGGCGCATTGCGCAAATGCAGGCCGAAGGAGTCAGATTCAGGCCCAACAGCCATATCGGCACAGACATTCCCGCACAAAAAATACTCGCCGAGTACGATGCCGTGGTTTTGGCGGTAGGCTCTGAAAAACCGCGTGATCTGGAAGTTTCCGGGCGCAATGAATATCAAGGCGTTTATTTTGCAATGGACTTTTTGCGCCAGCAAAACAAGCGCAACGCTGGAGACGTCATAGCCGAGGATGACATCATTAGCGCGACCGATAAACACGTCGTAGTCATCGGCGGCGGCGATACCGGTTCCGATTGCATAGGCACATCGATTCGCCAAGGCGCCGCATCTGTCGTACAACTCGAAATTTTGCCGCAACCGCCCGAAAAAGAAAATAAATTGCTCACGTGGCCGCTGTGGCCCAACAAACTGCGCACTACATCTTCACATGATGAAGGTATTAAAAAACGTTACTTTAGCGTTAATACCGAAAGCGTTACCGGCAAAGACGGGAAAATAACCCATCTGAATGCAGTTGAAGTGGAATGGAAACAAGAGGGTGGACAATGGAAAATGAGCGAGAAGCCTGACAGCGCTTTCACGCTGGAAGCCGATATTGTGTTTTTAGCGATGGGCTTTGTTCACCCTGTACACGAAGGCTTGTTAAAAGAGCTGGGCGTTGAACTGGAGCGTAATAACATCAAAGCCAACGACAAACAATATCGCACATCCGTTGATAAAGTATTTGCCGCAGGTGACGGAAGACGCGGACAATCCCTGGTAGTGTGGGCGATACGCGAAGGCAGGCAAGCCGCCAGAGCCGTGGACGAGTTTCTGATGGGAACGTCGGAACTACCGAGGTAATTTGTTGTAAAAAAGCGCTTTAACGGCAATTGCCGTTAAAGCGCTTTAGATTTTATCTTTCCGCAGCGCTTACACCGATAAACAGTAATCAGCTTTCCCTGTTTCACATCAAACTGCTTTTCGTTTAAAACCTCCCATTTATGAAAATTACTTCGGCATAGGGTATTGCCTTTGTGTAATTGTGATGGTTTGGGGCGTTTAAACTGAACTACATCACCCATCATTTTTCTCCAACCTGCATACATAAGCCGTCTCAAGGCATGGCATCTAATCGCTCCTTAATATGGCGCTTAAAGCTTAAAACCACTGACAATAGCCAAGCAAAAACTGCGTCAGGAAGATACTGAAGCCAAGCTAAATCACTTTTTGACGATGGTATTCCATGCCGCCAGCCACGTCTGCGATTGGTAAAAATCGGCCTTCCTGTCCAGAAACCCGCTTAACACCAGTCGCAGAGTGTTATCAATAATGCCAAAAAACTCGGCATAGCCTAACTGTGGGGTAACATTACGGATTTCGCCAACTTTAATACCGGATTCAATGATCCTGATGATTTTTATGACCGCCGCAGTTTCATGTAACGGCTTTGCTTCCGGCAAAAATTCCTTGATGTTTAAAATCAACAGAAACCGCATGACATTCGGCGCCTCATCGGTCAATTTGAATAACAGATCGACTATGCCACGTAATTGCTCGGATGGTTTTTCATTCTTACACCTTATGTCATCAATAGAGACGCTTAAGCTGTCGAGAATATTTGCATGCAACTGCGCGGCAATCATCTGTTTGGTTTTGAAGTGCTGATAGATTGTGCCGATGGTTTCTATACCAACCGCATCTTTAATATCGATTAACGAGGTATTGAAATAGCCTTTTTCTACGAACAGCTTTAAGGCTGCCAACAATATCTCATTCTGCACTTCAGATTCTATCTGAATATTTTCTATTTCCTGATCCATGTTCTTCTTTCACAGCTGATTCAATGCGCTGTATTATTTGTATGTGGGTGAAAATTCATATGGTCTATATGTCATAGACTCACAAGTATAAAATTTATTTTGTGGTCAACACGGCCAGAGCCGCGCTTAAGTAATTAACCATAGACCATAATGTCAATATGGCTGCAATGTACAACAAACCGTAACCGCAATAATTTATCGGAATACCCAATAAATCTTCACGATATAACAACATGCCAATCGCCAACATCTGCGCTGTAGTTTTCCATTTGCCTAATTGAGAAACTTTAACCTGCGCCCGCTGACCGATCTCCGCCATCCACTCCCTAAGAGAAGCTATGGTTATTTCCCGACCGATAATAACTGCGGCAGGGATAGCCAAGTAAGGACTGCCCTGCTGCTGAACGATCAGAACCAGAACCATGGCCACCATCAACTTATCCGCTACCGGATCTAAAAAAGCCCCGAAAGGTGTTTCCAGCTGCATTTTCCTGGCAAGATAGCCGTCCAGCCAATCGGTAATCCCCGCCGCTAAAAAAATCAGCATGCAAGCGACATTGGAATAAGCCCAAGGCAGGTAAAAAACCACGGTTAATAACGGAATTAACGCGATCCTTAACAGCGTGAGATTTGTCGGTATGTTCAATTCAATTATCATCTTGATGATGAAATAGTTCGTAAATCCGTTGTGCTAATTGACGGCTTATACCGTCCACACTGCAAAGAGCATCCACGCCAGCCTGTGAAATACCTTGCAGCCCCCCAAATTGTTTCAATAAAACCTGTCGCCGTTTAGGCCCCAATCCCGGAATAGCTTCCATAGCCGATTGTTTTTTAGCCTTGCCTCTACGCTGCCGGTGTCCTGTTATCGCAAACCGATGCGCCTCGTCTCGAATATGCTGAATCAACAACAAACCGCTGGCTCCAGGGCTTATATCTATCGGCTGCTCCTGATCTACCAGTATCAGCTTTTCCATACCGGGTTTTCTATCCGGCCCTTTGGAAACACCGACTATCATAACATTGTTTATGTCTAATTCCGCCAATGCCTTTTGCGCTTCATGCACCTGACCTTTTCCGCCGTCTATCAGCAATATATCCGGTGCCGCATGTTCTCCCTGTTTCAGTCTTTTAAAGCGCCTGAACACCGCCTGATGAATGGCCGCATAATCGTCGCCGCCGGTTATGCCTTCGATATTAAAACGCCGATAAGCCGACTTTACCGGACCTTCCCGGTCAAAAACCACGCAGGATGCAACCGTTTGATCACCCTGGGTATGGCTAATATCAAAGCATTCCAGGCGTTTTGGCAGTTCCTGGCAGCCCAGTTCTTCCTGCAAACTAAGAAAGCGGGCATAAATCCCCTGTTTATCGGATAGCTTGCTCATCAATGAGTTTTCCGCATTGGTACAAGTCATTTGTAGCCACTTTAAGCGTTCACCCCTGACATTATTGGAAATAGCCACCGCATGTTTTGCTTGGACCGTCAGCACATCCTTTAGCAAATCGGCTTCTTCCGGCTGATGACTGACAATTAATTCATGAGGCACTTGTTTATCCAGATAATATTGCGCAATAAAAGCCTGGATAATAGCAGCCTGATCATGTTCCTCGGTTATTTTTGGAAAAAACACCTTATTACCCAAATGCTGGCCGTTGCGGATAAAAAACACCTGCACACAAGCCACACCGGCTTTAGCCGCACAGGCGATAACATCGACATCGCCCCGTTCACCGAGCACGAAATGTTTTTCCAGCACCGAACGCAATTTTACGATCTGATCCCTGAAACCTGCGGCCTGCTCATATTCAAGGTTACGCGCTGCCTCCTCCATATTAACTATTAATTGATCAATCAATAAACTTCCCTTGCCTTCAAGGAACAGTATGGTGCTATCAACATCCATCGCATAAGCGGCTTTATCGATTAAACCGACGCAAGGTGCAGTGCAGCGCTCTATCTGGTGCTGCAAACACGGCCGGGAGCGGTTGTTGTAAATAGAATCGTCGCATTGCCTGACCTGAAAAATCCGTTGCAGCAGCTTAAGACTTTCTTTAATAGCGCCAATGCCTGGATAAGGGCCGAAATATCTTCCTCTTTTCTTTTTTGCACCCCGATGCAACGTGATCTGGGGGAAATCATGATCAGTGGACAGATAGATATAAGGATAAGATTTATCATCCCTTAAACAGATATTGTATGGGGGCTTATGGCGTTTGATCTGCTGACATTCCAGCAATAAAGCCTCACCTTCAGTATGCGTCACAGTGACTTCAATGCCCGCAATCTTGGGCACCATCCGGTGTTGCTTAGTCGAAGCGGTTTGTTTCTTAAAATAACTGGAAACGCGATTTTTAAGATTCTTGGCCTTGCCGATATAAATAATCTCGCCCTTATCATTAAGCATCTTATAAATGCCGGGGCGCGTGGTCAGATTCTTTAAAAACGCTTTTACGTCAAAACTGTTTTCTGGTAACTCGGGGCTCACACTTTATCCTGATAGCATATGGAGCGGTACGATAAATTCATTATGCAACGGACTATCTTTTTCCCATTGCAAATGGATTGTATAGTTTTACCCCACACGCTTTAAATTCGTCTGTATTACCGGTAACAACCGTTAAATCATGTATTAAGGCAGTTGCTGCAATTTGCCTTGCTAGTATATTACCAAGATACGGCACCCTTAACTTTCCCCATACTTGGGCAATTTCACAATCAAAATCCAATACATAATCCTGATACTCGGTAAGAATCATATTTAACCAGCTCTCTAAAACCATGGCTTGTTTTCCATTGCCACGGTATTTAATGTTTTCGATTCCTTGCCTTAACTCGCCGATTGTTACAGCGCTGAGATAGACGGGTTGCTCTTTAAGCGCAACCTCTTCAAAAAACTTTTTAACGCCATTATTCGCCGTCTGTCCTTTTCTGGCTTCACTAATAACATCGATATCAATCAAATACATTATTCCCGCCGGCACCTTGTGGACGCTCAAAATCAGTGTCTTCACCCACATCAGGCATAGCGGCAATCACCTCCGCAAATGATTTTTTCTTCGTCCTCAGCAATGCGTTGGTTAATATCAAACGATGCTCTGCTTCGGCACTACGCCCAAAACGTCCGGCTCTTTCCTTTAAAGCACTAACAACCTCCTCATCAATATTTCTAACGACTAAATTTGCCATTGAACTAACACCCGTGTCTCGAATTTATATTAATAATAGAGCAGCAGCAAAATGAATTGCAATCAATGATTGCAATTCATTGAAAAAAAGACCTATCCATTAGAAATAAACCTTTAATTGTAAGGGATTGCTTACATTTGGGTATGGTAGATTGAAATTCGCAATAATTTGGCATGAACAAAGTCATCTTATATAGCCATTTTTCATTTAATCTAGCGGAGACTATCTGAATGAAAGAAGTAAAGATAACCCCCCTCACAGTACAGCAATACGCAGAAATCTCCGACGATATATACGACGAAATTGAACGGGTTGAGCACGCCGGGATGCTTGCAGCCAAATGCAGCCAACATCCTGAATACGGAGACATCATCCTTATTTCGTCCAAGCTTGGCGATTGTTTAATGATTCACTCTTAACCTACTTCGAATTCGGCTCCTAACAGCAACAGGACCCGCTATCGGCTTTATGCGCCGAACCTTTGGTTTCAGAGGCCGCTCTTAACGTACCCGGCGCATGGCACCAATTCTGCGGTGTTCTTTCCTGGGCAGGAGCAATACCGATAAACTGGTCGGCATAAGTGGCACCGGTGAGTAAATTATAACTGCGCTCACATACCGCCATACGCTGGCCGCGCAAAAAGACATGACCTTCATCATCATAAGTCTTGGCAAAAGGCCCCCGGTAAATTACTGCATGGCCTCTATCAAGGCAAGGTTCATCATGGGGTTTTATCGCGGTAATAGTCACGGATCGAAATTCGATACCTTCAACCACCTGCCAAGGCTGAGCCTCCCACTTATCAAAGCTGACCGCAACAAAACCGGCCGCTATAAAAGCCTGCAAAAACTCATGCTCCTGCACAGCGCCGGAAATACAGCCGCTCCACAGCTGTTGGTCGTCTTTTAAATGTTGCGGCACCGATTCGTCACTGACAATATCGGAAATGGCGACGCGGCCACCCGGCTTGACCACCCGGAATATTTCCTTAATCAACTGCGCCTTGTCGCTGTCATGCACCAGATTCAGCACACAATTGGACACCACCAAATCGACGCTGTTGTCCTTAATTAACGGCTGTTCCTTGCGCTGTTGCTCCTGCCACGCGCGCAGGGCAATCACATCTTCGGCGCGCCGCACCGGATGTTCGGCTAAATGCCGATTCATGGCAGCCAAATCCAGGGCCAAATCCTGAATCTGCCCTTTCACAAACTCGACCCGATCCGAACCTAATTTTTCAGCCATTTCCGGCTGATACTTTCTGGCCAGTGCGAGCATGTCGTCATTCATATCAACGCCGATGACCTTGCCGGTACTACCTACCAATTGCGCGGCCATGTAGCAGATTTTGCCCGAACCTGAACCTAAATCCAGCACCACATCGCCGCTTTGTACATAACGGGATGGATCGCCGCAACCGTAATCCTTGTCGATAATTTCCTGCGGCAATAATGCCAGTAATTTACGGTCATAATCGACGGGGCAACATAAATCCGCTTGTATCGATTCCGCGCCTTGTGAATAACGCTCTAAAACTCCGGTTTCTATAGTCATGTGGCCTCCAATAGTTAAAAGAAGCTCTCACCACGAAAAGACATAAAACTTCCTGTGATTCGTGATGAAAAACATTTAAAAAAATCAGTCGATTGCCCCGCCGCAACTACTGCCTTGCCCTGCGGTGCAGCCGTAACAATGTTGCATAGTAGCAATCGTTTTACCCACTAATTCCGTCACCAGCGACAGATGCATTTTTTGATTACCGCTCAGGGGCAAGTGCAACATTTGATTAAAGTCGCAATCATAAACAAAACCTTGCCAGTCAACGCTCAAAGTATTTTTACACATGACCTTGCCCAAATTGGGCGCATGAAAATTATCCTTGAGTAACTGCAAATAATCATCAAACCGGCCTGTACTGAGTAAAACGCTGCCAAACCGTTGTATCGGTAAATTGGTCATAGCAAATAAATGATTAAATACAATGCTGTAATGTTCATACAAGTGTTGTTTGTAAGTCTGCTCTAAAGCCTGCTGTTCAGGCGGCAAGGTCGCGCCTTGCGGATTAAACACCAAGTTCAATTCAAGACCGCTATTGTCCTGACCATAATCCAGCCCGTTTAATAATTGCAAAGCCTTTATACTGGCGTTAAACGTGCCTTTGCCTCGCTGTTTATCAACGTTTTCTTTAAGATAACAAGGTAATGAAGCAACGATTTCAACCCGGTTTTCGGCCAGGAAATCAGCCGTGTTCTCAAAACCCTGTTCAAGCAGAATAACCAGGTTACAGCGATCGATAATCTTTAAATCGCGACTTCTTGCCTCTGTTACCAGATAACGGAAATGCGGATTCATTTCCGGCGCGCCGCCGGTTAAATCCAGAGTATGAATTTTATAATTGTCGATAAAAGCCAAAACCTGATCGATAGTGGCTTTGTCCATTAATTCAGTGCGCTTAGGCCCCGCATTGACATGACAATGGGTGCAGCTTAAGTTACATAGATAACCCAAGTTGACCTGTAAAATCTCCAATTTATTGCGCGTAATGGCTGGAAAATCGGAAGCCTTTAAATAAGGTAGCGAATCGATCACATTAAATCCTGCAAGAAATTTTCACCACGAAGACAAGCCTTACATCAGATAATATCCGCCAAATTCCCCTTGGTTTCCAGCCATACTTTCCTGTCTTGCGAACGTTTTTTAGCCAGCAATAAATCAAGCTGACCGCTGGTGTCGTCGTCTTCCTCTACCGTTAATTGCACCAATCTGCGAGTGTCCGGGTTCATCGTGGTTTCCCGAAGCTGGCTTGGGTTCATCTCACCCAAGCCTTTAAAGCGCTGCACATTGACTTGGCCTTTGAGTTTTTCGGCGACAATACGATCCAACACACCTTGGCGTTCAGCCTCATCCAATGCATAAAACACCCGCTTACCGACATCGATTCGATACAACGGCGGCATCGCGACGAAAACATGACCGGCAACCACCAGCGCATTGAAATGCTGATAAAACAACGCGCAGATTAACGTGGCGATATGATTGCCGTCCGAGTCGGCATCGGCCAGAATGCATACCTTGCCGTAGCGTAGATTCTGCAAATCGGAAGACCCCGGCTCTATGCCCAAAGCCACGGCAATGTCATGAACTTCCTGCGACGCCATCACTTGATTGGATTCGACTTCCCAAGTATTCAAAATCTTGCCGCGCAACGGCATAATCGCCTGAAAATCGCGTTCCCGCGCCTGTTTGGCCGAACCGCCGGCCGAGTCTCCTTCTACCAGGAACAATTCGGTCCGCGCTATATCCTGCGCCGAACAGTCGGCCAATTTACCCGGTAATGCGGGGCCGGAGGTGATTTTTTTGCGGATGATTTTTTTATTGGAACGCAGCCGCTTCTGGGCGCTGGAAATAATAATCTCGGCAATTTTCTCGCCTTCGGCTGGGTTCTGGTTTAACCACAGACTGAAGCCGTCTTTCGCCACGCCGGACACAAACGCCACGCATTCACGGGAACTGAGCCGCTCCTTGGTCTGCCCTGAAAACTGCGGATCTTCCAATTTGACCGACAGCACAAAATGGCAATTTTCCCAGACATCTTCCGGCGCGACTTTAACGCCGCGCGGCAGGATATTCCTGATGTCGCAAAATTCGCGCATCGCTTCGGTCAACCCTGCCCGCAAACCATTAACGTGGGTTCCGCCTTGCGCAGTCGGCACCAGGTTTACGTAGCTTTCAGCCAATACTTCCGGCGGATTTTCAATCGCCCAAACGATGCCCCATTCAACGGCTTCATGATTTGCGGCCATGTTGCCCATAAACGGCTGTTCGGGGCTATAGTCGATATCGCCGATGCGATCAAGCAAATATTCCTTGAGGCCGTCCTGATAACACCAGACATATTCTTCGTCGGTTTGATCGACTTTCAAGGAAATTTTCAGGCCCGGACATAAAACAGCCTTGGCACGCAATACATGCTTAAGTTTTAAAACCGATATTTTATTGGAATCGAAATATTTTTCATTCGGCCAAAATCGGACAGCCGTGCCGGTGTTATTCTTGCCGACTGTACCGTTCTCGGTCAGCTCGGTCTGCTTTTCGCCATCGGCAAATTCCATTTGATAAATCTTGCCATTCCTTTTGACTTCTATTTCCAGCTTTGCCGACAACGCGTTAACGACAGAAACGCCGACACCATGCAAGCCGCCGGAAAACTGGTAGTTTTTATTGGAAAATTTTCCGCCCGCATGCAGTTGGGTCAAAATCACTTCGACGCCGGGAATGCCTTGTTCGGGGTGGATATCGACCGGCATGCCGCGGCCGTTATCGCTGACCAGTACCGAGCCGTCTTTATACAAAACCACATCAATCGACGTGGCGTGACCTGCCATTGCTTCATCAACGCTGTTATCGACGACCTCCTGCACCAGATGATTCGGTCTTGTCGTGTCCGTGTACATGCCGGGGCGTTTCCGCACCGGCTCCAATCCGCTTAAAACCTCAATTGCCGCCGCGTTATATTCGTTACTCATACTTCCTAATCACTCACAATTCGATTTCATATATAATGCCAAGTCAGTTATACATCGTATCATTAAACATATTTTTATCTCATGCCGAAAAAGAAAACCCCGACTTTATTCGAAGATTCCCTCGCCGAACTTGAGCAACTGGTCACCCAGCTTGAACAGGGCGATATTTCGCTGGAAGAATCGTTAAAGTCATTTGAGCGCGGGGTTAACTTGACCCGCACCTGTCAAAAAGCCCTGCAAGAGGCTGAGCAGAAAGTTCAAATTCTAATTGAAAAAAACGGCACTCAAACCCTGGAGCCCTTTACCGATGAGTAATGCGTTAAAAGAATACCTTGAATTTTGTCAAAACCGTGTGGAAAAGGCTTTAGACGCACGCCTGCCCGGCGAAAACATACTGCCTCAAAAACTGCATCAGGCCATGCGCTACAGTACATTGGACGGCGGCAAACGTATGCGCCCGATGCTGACTTATTGCACCGGAAAAACCTTGGGTATTGCACCGGAAGCTTTAGATGGCCCGGCTTGCGCTGTTGAATTCATCCATGTTTATTCTTTAATACATGACGATCTGCCGGCGATGGACGACGACGATCTCAGACGCGGCAAGGCCACCTGCCATAAGGCTTTCGATGAAGCAACCGCTATTTTAACCGGCGATGCATTGCAAGCCTTGGCTTTTGAAACGTTGGCCAATGATCCAAGCATCACCGCAAGCGCAGAAAACCGCTTGAAGATGATCACAGTTTTAACTAAAGCCAGCGGTTCCCAAGGCATGGTGGGCGGACAAGCCATCGATCTTCAGTCCGTAGGCACCAGCTTGACCCTGCCTGAACTGGAAAATATGCATATCCATAAAACCGGCGCATTGATCCGTGCCAGCGTTAATATGGCAACTCTGGCGAAAGCCGACATAGACCCGGCTATTGCCAAAAAACTGGATAATTATGCCAAATGCATAGGCTTATCGTTCCAGGTTAAAGACGACATTCTCGACGAAGAAAGCGATACCGCCACATTGGGCAAAACCCAAGGCAAAGACCAGAATAACAATAAACCCACCTACCCCGCCCTGTTAGGTCTGGCCGGAGCTAAGCAAAAAGCCCAGGAGTTGCATGAGCAAGCGCTGGATAACTTGAGTATTTTTGGTAGTGAAGCTGATTTGTTAAGGGATCTGTCGCTTTATATTATTCAGCGAGATCATTAATAGGATCGCGCACTAATTAGATAATTTTCCAAGGGATTAATCGGTATAGGATCCATTGAGCGAAATAGTCTGCTGTCAAAAATCAAATACTATTCCCTCATGAAAAGCTCAAACAGGTGCATATGAAGTGCACCTGTCTTTGAATTTTATTAACGCTGTAACGTGAATTATTTGTAGGATGGATTCGCCGCTAGGCAATCCGCCCAACTGCGATAACCTGTCATCAACACAAAACATCACTAATAAATCGCGGAAAAAAGTTGCCGGTTTATTGTCATATTCCTCAAAAGAACCGAAGAGCAATACGCCAACATAATGCCATATAAAGCTATTTCAAAACCGGCACTTTTTATGCTTGATGCATATTGAAATCAATTCAGTTGTTTTTTCAGGAGCACAGCCATGACAACACAAAACCCAAACACAGCAGATTTATCCTGGACGGTGTTTATCGAAATCTTAAGTGATGAATTCACTGCAAAAACCGGATTCGGCGTGTATGCCCATATCACGCCGGTGGATGTCGATCAGGCTTACCAGCAATATCAACAGCGGAATGCACCGATGCGGCTATTCGTCCGTGAATATGTCAGACACTATATCTAATGCTATTTGCTCTCGGTAAATTTTGCCCAGCGCAAGCGATTGGCATTGCTGACTACAGTCACGGAAGACATAGCCATAGCGGCACCGGCAATCATCGGATTTAACAAAACGCCGAATAGCGGATACAACAAACCTGCCGCGACCGGAATGCTGATGGTGTTATAGAAAAATGCACCGATCAGGTTTTGTTTGATGTTGACGACTGTCGCTTTGGATAACTCAATGGCTTCAGGCACTTTTAGCAGGGAGCCTTGCAAAATAACCACATCGGCGCTTTCAATAGCCACATCGGTACCGGTACCGATCGCAAAACCGACATTAGCCTGCGCCAATGCAGGGGCATCGTTAATACCGTCGCCGACCATACCGACGATTTCGCCCGCCAGTTGCAGTTCTTTAACCACCGCCGCTTTATCCTGAGGCAATACCTGCGCCCGAACTTCGGAAATACCGGCCTGCTTGGCTATCGCGTTGGCGGTTATCTGGTTGTCGCCGGTTACCATGATGATGCGCACGCCCTGGTTTTTCAAAACCTGTACAGCCTGTGCCGAATCCTTTTTGATCGGATCGGAAACGGCAATAATACCGGTTATTTTATTGTCTACCGCAAGCAACATCGGCGTTTGACCCAAGGCCGACAATTCCTCCAACCGAGTGTTAAAAGGTGTAAAGCTGACGCCCTGCTGATCCATCAGGGCCTTGTTTCCGAACAACACATGCTGTTCATTAATCATCGCCATCACCCCGTGACCTGCGACAGCGACAAATTGTTTAACTTTTTCCAACTTGATTTGCTTATCGCCCGCTGCCGTCAAAATAGCCGCCGCCAACGGATGTTCGGAGCCTGATTCGATACTCGCCGCCCATTGCAGCACCTGCTCTTCGCTAATATCGCCGACAGCTTCAACCGCCGAAACAGTAGGCTTGCCTTCGGTTACCGTACCGGTTTTATCGAGTATCAGACAGGTTAATTTACCCGCTGTTTGCAATGCTTCGCCTTTACGAATCAGAATGCCTGATTGAGCAGCCCTACCTACCGCGACCATCACCGAAATAGGTGTCGCCAAGCCCAATGCGCAGGGACAGGCGATAACCAAAACGGTCATTGAGGTGACAAAGGCGTAACCCAACGAAGGCTCAGGCCCGAATGTGTACCAAAGCAAAAAAGTCAGCACCGAAATCACGACCACAGCCGGCACAAAAATGCTGGAAATTTTATCCGCTAAGCGGGCGATTTCAGGCTTGCTGCTTTGCGCTTGCCTCACGCTTTTAATAATCTGCGCCAGTGCGGTATCTCGACCGATGCGGGTTGCAGTAAACAAAAAACTGCCGGTCTGGTTCATGGTTCCGGCAACCACTTCCGCACCCACGGTTTTTTCTACCGGCAACGATTCGCCGGTCAGCATCGATTCATCAACGGTGGAATGTCCTTCCAGCAGTACACCGTCAACGGCGATTTTCTCGCCGGGCCTGACTCTTAAAGTCTCTCCCAAGCCTACTTGCTCGATAGCAATATCGACTTCTTCGCCATTCCTGATTACGCGCGCTGTACGCGGTTGCAGACCGATCAGTTGACGAATGGCGCTGGAGGTTTTGCCTCTGGCCAGTGTTTCCAAACCGGAACCCAGATTAATAAAGGCCAGGATCATCACAGCGGCTTCAAAATAGGCGTGTTTCGCCAGCGATGGCAGGGTTCCGTAATAATCGATAACAATACAGGAATACAGCCACGCCGAGCCCGTGCCCAGAGCAATCAACGTATCCATATTGGCTTGACCCAGCATTAACGATTTATAAGCGCCGCTGTAAAAATGCCAACCTGAATAAATCAAAATGCTTAAAGTGATCAGGGCGATTTCCGGCCACACCCATAGTCCTGTCGGCGAACCGATTTCCGGCAACCAGCCAAGATGTTCGGCTATCATCAATGCGAGTCCAAAGACCGCCGCCACAGATGCTTTTTTCATTAGCTGGCGATAGCGTTGCAGCTCCTGTGCTTCCTGCTCGGAAGGGTCTTCAAAACCTTCCATCACCGCCGCATCGTAACCGGCTGCCTTAACCGCCTGCTTTAACAGTTCGGGGTCGGCATGGCCTTTAACCACCGCGGAATGATCGGCAAAATTGACGCTGACCGAGGTTACGCCCTCAACTGCCGCCAAGGCGCCCTCAACTGCGCTGACGCATCCGGCACAACGCATGCCTAAAACGGATAACCGCAACTCGTCGGAAGTCTTTGTATTCATTAAATTACCTCTAATATTACGATGTCTCTACACTAAAACCCGCTTCGGTAATAGCGTCAGTGATAACATCCAGGCTGGTTTTTTCGGCATCGAATTCGACGTTAACTTCATTGTCTTTGCTTGATGCCTTAACCGACAACACGCCATCAATAGCTTGCAGCTTACCGGTTACATTGGTTTCACAACCGCCGCACTTCATGCCGGTCACGGTTAACGATACAGATTCAGTCATTTCAGTCTCCTTAGGATTGTTTAGGGGCTTATATTGCAACGTCTTTACAGTATGCATTTATATCATACTCGACTGATAGCCGGTAATCATGGTATAAATTCAACTATATATGGAGTTACACTACGTTATTTATGCCCTTTGGGTAACCCTGACCGACAAATATTTAAATTTAATACCTTAAGCAATTCAAATGGCAGACATTATAATTGGGCGGCAACAGATTTTTGACCAAAAGTTGAATATTTATGCCTATGAACTCCTTTTTAGAGGCAACGATTTTGACCTGAATCATAAAGACGGCGCCACTCAAGCCACCAATCAAGTCATTACCGACACTATTTTGGAACTCGGACTCAACACTATAGTGGGTCCTCATAAGGCCTTCATCAACTTTACAACTCAGAATATTCTGGACAAAACTCCTTTACATCTGCCTAAGGACCGGATTGTTATTGAGGTGCTCGAAAATGTTGAAATTGACTCAAGAGTCGTTACCAACTTAAAAGAACTGTCAAAACTAGGCTATATCATTGCCCTGGATGATTTTGTCTTTTCCGAAGAATGGACGCCGTTGGTCGAATTTGCCGACATTATCAAGCTGGATATTCTTGAAATGGGCGAGTCCAAAACACGAGAGCTGATTACTCGACTCAAGCCCTACAATGTACAATTGCTTGCCGAAAAAGTAGAAACATATGCTGAGTACCAATACCTGCTCGAATTGGGTTGTAATTATTTCCAGGGTTTCTTCTTTAACAAACCGAATATAGTTTCCGGCAAACGCATCAGCGTCAATCAATCAGCGGCTATTCAATTGTTAAACACAGTTAACAATCCTGATGTCGAATTTGAAGACCTGTCCAAGATAATCTCTGTGGATGTCGGGCTCAGCTATAAACTGCTGCATTATATCAATTCCGCATTTTTCGCCCTGCCCAATAAAGTCTCGTCCATTAGCCATGCTATTTCCTATCTCGGACTCAAGGAAATAAAACGCTGGATCAATATATTGACGTTGGCATCCTTATCCAACAAGCCGGAAGCGGTCATGCAAAACGCATTGATCCGCGGCAAAATGTGCGAAGAATTGGCGAGTCTGAGCGGCAATAAATCGGACAATTTTTTCCTGATCGGCATTTTATCCAATCTGGATAGCTTGCTGGACATGCCTTTGGATGAAGCCCTGAGCCAGCTGCCTTTGGCCGACGATATTGTTACCGCGATATTGCACAAAGGAGGACTGGGCGGCGAAGCGCTTAAATGTGTTATCAGTTATGAGCATTGGGATATTTCATCAATATCATTTAAGGATATTGACCAAGCCGTGATCGGCGACACCTATATTCACAGCATCAACTGGGCAAAAGACGTGATGGGCAATATAAGATAACTATGCCATTAAATACAATCACCAACCAAACTATCGCGCTGGCCGGCATTGCCCAGGCAGCGGCGCTGGTTCAGCAACTGGCAACAACCGGCACTACCGACTCAATCGCCTTTGAGGCCAGTATCGGCAGTCTTTTTATTAGTGACGAGCATGGCGTAGAAAATGTTTACGGCGGATTATCCGGCCTTAAACTGGGCATTGCACAACTTAACGATCAAATGACCGGCCTTAAAATCGCCAATCCGGAGCAGGCGCGCTATGCCGCCTCGCTGGTTTTCCTGCAAAATCAATTGTCCAAGCAACCGGCCATGCTTAAAAGCATTTTTACAGGCATTGAACGCGCCCAGACGCAATCGGAGCACTTTGGCCGGCTGCACGAGAATGTACTGGCCAATCTCGGCGACATCTATCACACCACTATCAGTACCATGCAGCCGAGAGTCATGGTCAATGGCGAACAGGAATATTTATCCAGACCCGACATCGTCAATAAAATACGCGCCTGTCTGCTGGCCGGGATACGTTCGGCCATTCTTTGGAAACAATGCGGCGGCACCCGCTGGAAGTTTCTGTTTTACCGTAAAAAAATTCAGGCCGAAATACAAAAACTGCTACAACAGCTTTAGCTCACGGCATGACTTCCCTCATTGAAGCCGAACACCTGACCCGTTATTACGGCAATCATTGCGCCGTTAACGATGTCAGCTTTACCTTGGCCAAAGGCGAAGTACTCGGTTTTTTAGGAGCCAACGGCGCAGGTAAAACCACCACCATGCAAATGCTGTGCGGCAACCTCGCACCCAGCGCCGGACAAATTAAAATCAGCGGCTTCGATCTGTTGGATCAACCTAAAGCGGCCAAACTGAATCTGGGCTATCTGCCCGATACGCCCCCGCTATACAAAGAGTTAACCGTGCAGGAATTTCTGCTTTATTGCGCCCAACTGCACGGCATTGATAAAAACTTCGTCCCTGCTGCGATTAAACGAACCAAAGAGCGTTGCGGATTAACCGATGTTGCCGACCGGCTGATCGCCAATCTGTCCAAAGGCTTTCAACAGCGTGTCGGCATTGCCCAGGCTATCTTGCATAATCCCGAAGTTATCGTGCTTGATGAGCCGACGGTCGGCCTTGATCCGATTCAAATCAGGGAAATCCGCACTTTAATCCGGGAACTGGGACAAGACCACGGCGTCATTCTGTCCACTCATATACTTACCGAAGTGCAGGAGTCCTGCACCCATGTGCAAATCATTGATCAGGGACAATTGATCCTGAACGAAACCATAGCCGGGCTCAACCGGCAAATGGATACCGGCACGCTGCAAATCAGCACCCGGCTGGCGCCCGACATTAACAGCTTATTGACCGTTCCCGGCGTCAGTTCTATCGACAGCATTACTACAAACCGGATCAAAATCCACCACAGCGTAACCGCTAACCCTGCCGAACAAATTGCCGCGCTTATCATTGCCTCCGGATGGGGACTACAGGAACTGACGCCGGTAAAAAGGTCGATGGAAGATATTTTTATCAGCCTAACCAAAGAGCATCGCGAGTTGTGAGCATGATTTGCAACTTCTCATTAGTGAAAGCTTTAATATTCACCACGAAGACACGAAGAACACGAAGTTTTATTTCTTCGTGTTCTTCGTGTCTTCGTGGTGATGCTTCTTTCTGAACCGACTTATACCTGTTATTAATTAACATGATTTTAACCATCGCTTCCCGCGAATTCAGATCCCTGTTTTTATCACCGATGGCCTGGACGATATTGGCTATCCTGCAATTTATACTGGCGTTTTTGTTTTTAACCCAGGTTGAAGCTTTCATGGAACTCCAGCCCAAGCTGGCTTCGATTGAAGGCACGCTCGGCCTGACCGACATTATCGTGCCGCCATTATTCGGTAATGCCGGCATTATTCTGTTGCTGGTCACTCCGCTATTAACCATGCGCCTGATTTGCGAGGAACGCCGCAACAAAACCTTGGCCCTGCTGCTGTCCGCTCCGGTTTCCAATATTGACATTATTATCGGCAAATATTTGGGCATACTCGGGCTGATGCTGTTGATCATTGTATTGATCACCTTGATGCCGTTATCTTTGCTGTCCGGCGCCGAGCTGGATGTGGGCAAACTATTCGCCAATATCTTAGCCCTGCTGCTGCTGGTTACCGCTTTTACCGCGATCGGCCTGTTTATGTCCTGCGTCGCCGGACATCCGACCGTGGCCGCGATGGGCACCTTTGGTATGTTGCTGCTGCTGTGGATTTTAGACTGGTCGGTCGGCATGAACGATCAACGTAGCGAACTGTTTGAATACCTGTCGATCCTAAAGCATTTCCAGAATATCCAAAGCGGCCTGATCAGCTCAATCGATGTCAGTTATTTCCTGCTGTTTATCACCACCTTCATCGCACTCAGCATTCGCAGCCTGGATAACGACCGTTTGCAAAAATGAAAATATCGCCGCATAAACATCAGCAAATCCGTTTGAAAAACTGGGCCATCACCCTGGCGTTATTGTGCCTGGTCGGCGCATTGGCCTGGTTAAGCACCCGCTACAGCGCAGAAACCGACATCACCAAAAATAATACCAACAGCCTGTCCCAAGCCTCGCAAAAACTGCTGGAATCGCTGCCGGATAAAATACAACTGACCGCCTATATAAAAAAAGACCCAGGACTAAGAAGCCAGATTGCACAATTGGTTGAGCGCTATAAACGCCATAAAGTGGACCTGAGCCTGGCCTTTATAGACCCCGATTCGCAGCCGGAAAAAGCCCGCGAACTGAATATAGGCGCGACAGGCGCAATTATTGTCGAGTATCAGGGACGCACCGAAAAACTGAACTTTATTGATGAACCATCGCTGACCAATGCGCTGTTGCAGCTGGCTAACGCCAATGAACGCTGGGTCACCTTGCTGACCGGCCACGGCGAACGCGCCCCGGACGGCATCGCCAATTTCGATTTAGGCCAGTTCGGCAAAGAACTGGATCGCCGCAAAATCAAAGCTCAATCGATTAACCTTGCAGCCATGCCCGCCATTCCCTACAACTCCGCATTGCTGGTGCTTAGCGCCCCCGCCGTGCCCTTATTGACTGGTGAAATCGAACTGATCAAGCGCTATATCCGGCAAGGCGGTAATCTGCTGCTACTGACCGATCCGGGCAACCACTACTTGGACGCATTGCTGCAAACCCTAGGTTTGCGCCAGCTACCGGGAACCCTGGTAGACAGCAGTTCCAAGCTATACGGCATTAACGACCCCAGCTTCGTGCTAACAAGCGAGTATATTCCGCATCCGATCACCCAAGGTTTTCAGACTTTAACTCTTTATCCGGTTGCCGCCGCGCTGGAAATCAGTGAAGAAACAGATTTTCAACCCGTGGAATTGCTTAAAAGTGCAGAAAAATCATGGACTGAGACTGGCCCGATAGCCGGAAAAATTCTTTTTGATGCCGATGGCGATGAAAAACAAGGTCCGCTTGCTTTTGCTTATGCCTTAACCCGCCCGTCGACAAGCTCAGGACAGGCTCAAGAACAACGTATTGTCGTGGTCGGTGACGGCGACTTCCTATCCAACGCTTATCTTGGTAATGTCGGCAACCTGGACATGGGCTTAAGAATGATCAACTGGTTGATTCATGACGATCGGTTTATCGACATCCCGGCCAAAATCGCAACCGATAAAAGCCTGCAATTGAGCCAAATCAACGTCGCCATTATCGGCTTTGGTTTTTTGGTTGTCATACCGTTGCTGTTAATGGGTACGGGCTTTTATATCTGGCGTAAACGCAAGCAGCGCTAAACCAAGTTTGGGTTTATTATCTTTCTCACGCCGGAGCGCTCGTTTTTTTACACAGATCTATCAGAAGACCGTCATTCCGGGATTCGCTACGCGCCCTACTCGGCTAGCACCACATCTTACTTTTCAGAGGAATTCATCATGCGAGCATTAAAAAAACAACTCAAACACAATCTGGCTTTGTTGCTTTTCAGCAGCCTGCTCTCCGCTAATTCTGCAATGGCGGGAACCGACCTCGAAGCCCAGGAAAAGCTCCTCAGGGCACGTGTACAGAGCCATCAGAAGGAAACAGATCTCGCAGCCCATGAAAACCATATAGATAAAAGCCTGGAGTTTCATGGTATTTATTACGGTTATCTCCCTTGCAAAGATTGCCCTGGAGTTAAAGCGACGCTGTCTTTAAAACAAAATAACAATTACCTGTTGGTGACTCAGCCCGCAAAAGAGTCCTCAAGGGAGTATTATGAAAAAGGCAAATATAGCTGGAATGATGAAGATAAAACCGTTGTTTTAACGCCAAGTAAAGGCGGGACAACCACAAGACATTATCTTATTAAAGATGAAGGGACACTCGTTCAGCTTAACGATGATGGAACACGGATGCCCAATCAGTCGGATCGCTACTCTTTGCAAAGAAGCGATACGGTAAAGTCGCGAGAAATACATTTTCACTAACCTAAATCCATAGGGTGCGCTGAACAGAGTGAAGCGCCCCCTATGCCTCACCGCCGCTGGGTTGAGGAAAAGTATTACGCTAAAAACACAAAAATAAAAGCAATAGAAAAACTCAGCGTGCCGAAAAACATCGGGTCTTTCAAAAATCTATCAAAAATTCCAGTCAAGATAGCGCCGCCGAGGAGATAAAAAGGGAATACGAAGACAGTGGTCAAATGCCCCATATCGCCAGGGATATAATAAAAAATGAAGGTGTTAAGAAAGAAAAGGCTGGAAATATTGACGAATGCTTCAAGCAACAGCGCATCTATAGAGAGCACAAAAGCGAAAATATATGCTTCATGTTTAAATTTAAGGGCTTGAATTTTTTTCTGGACATAATAAAGATGATAGCCGTAGAGCGACCACTGGAAAAACGCAAAAATCGAGGTATCGCCATGATGTACCGGCGTTACCTGATATGTCCAAAGAGACGCGTCGAAAACCGCTCTACAGAAGCTATTGATAGCCACCTCGCTAATGCAGCCTATCAGGGCGAGCGTTCCTGAATACAGGTAGACTTCTTTGATTTTTATCTGCGTTGATCTATTGGTCAGAGCAAAGCTTGCGAAATAAACAACGGCAACCAAATACAAGAAAAAAATGCTGAGGTTTGTATCCATAAGGTAGTTCTATAAACGAGAGTGTAAAAATTTCCGTGTTACCCGCCGTTAAAAAACTCCCGGAAGTCGATCCTAATCAAGAATCATAAACTGTGATTTAAGGCGGGCTTCCAGCTGGCTATTCGATAGCCGGATAAACCACTTCATGGCCGACTGACAGATTTGCTTTGTATGACGCCAAGAACTCCGGGCGTGATCTGTGATGAGATAGAGGACATAGAAATTGTGTGAATTCTAAGAGAGAAACGAGCGACATAAAGTGTCTTCACGTCAACTTATTCTTTGGTGATTGTTTTTGACAACATTTTGATTATGTATAAAAAAGCCCACATAAAGTGGGCTTCGTCCGATTTTGTTTTTATATTTTATATGGACTACCACCGCCAAAAAACGGCAGCTTAATTTGTTGCGTTTATTATTGTTGTTTTACGGTCTTGCCGTTCACATTTCTTCCTAATTATAAGAGGACAATTTTTCAAATCGCCTCACCTTTCTCAAGGTGGGCGCATTCTAGTGGATTGAAAGCTTATTGTCCAGTAAAAGTGCGACAAACTGTCGCAGATCAGAAATTTGAATTCAGCCTTTGCGGCTTCGACAGCCGGATGACTTATAAGTCATGAATTTTAAACGCCGTTACGTCCCTTGTTTTGATCAGATAATAACTCGGCAAACTTAAGCGCCGGTAAGGGACGGCTTTTGATAAAGCCCTGATAAGCGTCACAGCCCGCTTTGCGTAAGAAATCCAACTGTTCCGTCGTTTCCACGCCTTCTGCCAGCACCTTGAACCCTAAGATATGTCCCATCGCCACAATAGTCGCTGCAATCTCCATGTCGTCAGTGTTATTGGGAATCTCAGCAATAAAACTCTTGTCGATTTTCAGCACATCCACAGAGAAACTTTTCAGATAAGCCAGCGACGAATACCCGGTGCCGAAATCGTCAATGGCAAGATGAATGCCTTGCATATGCAAGCTGTTGAGAATAACCGTCGTTTTGTCCTGATTTTCCATCAATCCGCTTTCTGTTATTTCCAATTCCAGTCGCTTTGCTGGAAAACGGGTTTCGGCCAGTACCTTTGCAGCCAAGGCATTAATATCGCTGCGATGAAACTGGTACGAAGAAACATTAACCGCGATGGTCAACGGCGGCAACTCCATGTCCAGCCACAGCCTACCTTGACGACAGGCTTCCCTCAGCACCCATTCGCCTATCTCCAAAATCAGGCCGGTTTCTTCGGCAAGGGAAATAAAGTGGACGGGTTCAATCAGCCCTTCAATAGGATCCCGCCAGCGCACTAACGCTTCTGCACCGACAATACGACTGCTGGCAATATCCACTTGCGGTTGAAAAAAAACGCATAGCTCGTGCTGTTCAATCGCTTTGCGCAGGCGCGCTTCCAATGCAATGCGTTCACGGACTATCACCGTCAGTTCTTCGGAAAAATAGGCAAAGCAGCCACGCCCCCTATCTTTGGCGTGATATAACGCGGCATCGGCATGATCCAGTAATATTTCAGAGCTGTCTCCGTGTTGTGGGTATAGGCTGATGCCAATGCTGGCGCCTATCCGCACATCGTCACTCTGGTTCAATTTAAAAGGTTTGCTTAAATCAGTGATAATTTTTTCAGCGACCCGGGCCGCATCATCCGGGTGAATAATATCTTCCAGCAACACGATAAATTCATCGCCGCCCAAACGGGCAACCATGTCGACATCGCGCAGTTGTCCGGTAATTCTTTCAGCGACTTGTTGCAATAGCGCGTCGCCCGCCTGATGTCCCAGACTGTCGTTGACGGCTTTAAAACGATCCAGGTCGAGCATCAGCAAGGCCAATTGCTTGCCTTCGCGGCGTTCCATGTTAATGCTGTGCTTCAATCGTTCCTGTAACAGCCGACGATTAGGGAGCTTGGTCAGTAAATCATAAAAAGCAAGTTGTTTGATCGCTTCTTCTGCTGATTTACGTTCGGTGATGTCGCGCAAGGCAATGACGTAGCCGGGTCGTCCGTCCCATTCCAGCGGAGCGGAGCGCATTTCCGCCCAGGCGAGTCCGCTCGAACGGATCAGATTTATGTCCTGATAGCTGTTTTTATCAGGATTCACCGGGACCGCCAGCGATTGACCGATTAACGGGCTGCGTGCCAACAGAATCTCGGCAGCCTGGTTGGCATAGAGTACGATGCCTTGGCTATCGACAACCAAAACGCCATCGGTGATAGTGTTGAGGATCAGGTCAAGCTTAGAAAGGTGGGTGGCCATAGTCCGCAAATGATCTTAAACAATGATGGTTTGTACGCCATTTCCTTCACTGAAAGCACTCGCGACAGCTTGCCGAGCAGTTTCAATACCGGTTCCGGCAAACATGGCGTCGCAAACAGATCTTTTTTCAAAGCTCTTTCCGGCGCGACAACATCAAAAATCCAGTATCCGGGATCGTAAAGGTTGGCGAACGTTGACATAAGTAGTTCGACCAGGCGGCGGTTTTTTGATGTTCAACGATACTCGCGTGGAGACTACTTATCGAATCCATCAAAAAACCAGCTTTAGCCAGTCGACTTTGCCTGCGCCGAAGCCAGGGTTTTGCGCAGTTCGGTTTCGCATTGTTCAAGTTGCGCGACCGCTTCTCTGCGCATCTTCTTACCATGATCGGCGATTTGCAGGCTTTCCTCTATCGTCGCGATTAACGCTTCATTGGCTTTTTTGACCGTTTCGATGTCGAACACGCCGCGCTCCAGCTGTTTTCGGGTTTCGGCGTTAGCCTGCTTCAAGTTTTCGGCGTTCGCGGCCAGCAGCTCATTAGTCAGGTCGGTCGCGGCCTTAACCGTTTCCGCCGCCTGCGAAGAACGGTAAATGGTCACCGCCGTCGCCAGTTGCTGCCGCCACAGCGGGACAGTGTTGACGATGGTCGAATTGATCTTGCTGACCAGCCCTTTATCGTTTTCCTGTACCAGGCGAATACCGGGCAGACTTTGCATAGCCACCTGCCGGGTCAGGCGCAGATCATGCACGCGCCGCTCCAGATCATCGCGGGCGGCGCGCAAATCGCGCAGGGTTTGCGAAGCAATGACTTCGGTGCTCGCTTCGGCCTGCCTGGCCTGCTCGGGAATGATAACTTCATCGAGTTCACGCAGCTTTTCTTCGCCGGCAGCGATGTAATCCTCAAGCGCATAGAAATAGTCCAGGTTGGCCTGATAAAGACGGTCCAGCGAAGTGATGTCGGTCAGCAGGTGGGTCTTATGCCGTTCCAGCTTGTCGGTGATGGCATCGATCTGTTTACGCACTTCTTCATATTGCTGCAAAAATTTAACGACCGGTTTCGCCTTGCCCAGCAAACGGTCGAAAAAGCCCTGCTTTTTGTTCGGGTCCAGGTCATCGACCTCGAAACCGCGTATCGTCGCCACCATTTCATTCAGGTCATCGCCTGCCGGGCCGATTTCCTTATTTTTAACGCCATCCAGCATGCGATCGGAAATCGAGGTCAATTGCTCCTGCGCCTTGCTGCCGAAAAAAATGATCGATTGGGTATTGGTGACGTCAATTTCGTTCAGCAATTTCTGGATGAGCTGTTTCTTCTCCGCCGGCACCTCGGCGAACGGGACCATTTCGGCTTTGACGCCGGGAACGATCTCTTTAGTCATTCCGGTCTCTGTTTGCGTCGTGGATGCTGGTTCACTCATGTCTAAATCCTCTGTCATGTGATGACATCAAAGGATGCCTTCCCGTTTGAGCTGCGAAGTTAAAACCTCAATTTTTACATCCAGGTCAAAAACATCTTCTTCCAGTAATTTTTGATGCTGCTCTTTAAATACCGATTCTATCGTTTCCAGCACATTTCGAAAATTCTGCTCCAGTTCCCCTGAGTGGGTTTGTTGGTGGGTTTTGGCGTAACCTTCCGTCACTTGCCGGGCACCGTCCAGATAAACATTAAGGAACTTGCGCGCACGCCGGAAATCGCGCGGATCGGCCGCAATTTCCCCCAAAATATTGTTGGCAACCTCGCAAATGCGTTCGATGCGCCGGTTTAACTCGGCATTTCGAATCCGGTCGTTGGCCAGCTCAATACTGCAGATGATGCGTGAGGAATCCTCAAGGGCTTTTGAAATTTCATCCCCGGAATAGCCATAGGCAGCGGTTATTTTGTTTTCATCACGCGGGTCCAGGCCGTAACTCAAATACATGCCCAGAAAGGCACCGCCTGCAAACATCAACGCTGCCGACAGCGAATGTCCCGCGCCCAGCCAAGCGATCATTCCTGTCGTTAACGCTACGATGACGGCGGCAATGGTTTTTAACGGGGTTTGAGGTAGGCGGGCAATGCGGCTATTAGCATAGACATGCTCAGCTTGCAGCCCCTTGCGCAAGCACCACGCGGCCAGCATGTAAAATGCAAAACCGGCGGCATTCACTGAAATATCCAGCACATGGCCTTTCGCCAATGAGATAAATGTCGCCGGAATCAGCGCCATCGGCAGGAAATAAAGCATTAAACCTCTCGGAGAATAACGTTGTAAGATATCCGAGACGGACTGTTTGAGTTTAGTGACGTGATTCATTGTTCCGCCTGAGAACGGCCGGCCGAAAAAACTTCAGCAGAACTGGACGGATCGGCCTTCACCATCGATTGACAGGTTGCAAGACCGATCGTTGCGACCAATACTATAAAACCGAGCAAGCTGCGTAATAGTCCGGGCATTGTTTTCATCTCCGATCAACATTAATTAAACTAGTGAAACCGCGCTGTTAACCCATCATTCAACATTTTTCACGCAACGTAACAAGCTCTTCGGCAGCAGTAGGATGTACGCCGATAGTCGAGTCAAAGACCGCCTTGGTCGCACCGGCTCGAATCGCAACGGCCATGCCCTGGATAATTTCAGCGGCGTCAGGTCCTACCATATGTATACCGACAACCCGGTCGGTGCTGCGCACCACGACCATCTTGATCAGGGCTTTTTCATCGATACCCGACAACGTATTTTTCATTGGCGTGAAACGGGTTTTATAAATGTCGATGTCCGGGTATTTTTCGCGCGCCTGAGCTTCGGTCAGGCCTACAGTACCGATATTGGGTTGGCAAAAAACAGCCGTGGGAATATTGTCATAATCGACCGGTTTCGATTGATCGCCATATAAGTTACTGACCAGGGCCATACCCTCAGCCAAGGCTACCGGCGTCAGGTTGACCCGGTTAGTGACATCGCCCAGCGCATAGATTGACGGCACAGTGGTTTGATAGTCAGCGTTGATTTTAATTGCACCTGCGCCGTCCAGCTCGACACCCAGCGCTTCCAACCCGAGTCCGGCTGAATTCGGCGTTCTGCCGGTAGCGTACATAACCATGTCGGTATTGATTTTTCTACCGTCAATAAGCCGCGCTACGAAAGTATCGGCCGCGCTTTCTATGGCTTCAATATCGGTATTAAGCAAGACATTAACCCCTTTCCTGATCATTTCATTGCCCAAAAAATCACGTATATCCTCATCAAAACCACGAAGCAGTTTGTGCCCGCGATGACAAAGCGTAGTGTCCACGCCAAAGCTATTAAGAATGCCGGCAAACTCCACGGCAATGTAGCCGCCACCGGCAATGACGATGCTTTTAGGTAATTGATCGAGGAAAAACATTTCATTCGAAGTAACGGTATGTTGTTTGCCGGGCATATCCGGAACAGACGGCCAGCCTCCGGTGGCAATGACGATATGCTTGGCGCTGTAGTGGACGCCATCGACAACAACGGTATGGGCATCAAGCAACTTTGCGTTGCCGGTAATAATATTGACGCCCGATTTTTGCAACTGATTGCCATAAACAGCATGCAGCCGTTCTATTTCCTGATTCTTGTTGGCGATCAGGCTAGACCAATTGAATGTCGACTCGCCTACCGTCCAACCAAAACCCGCTGCCGCTTGGAAATGATCTTTAAATTGAGAGGCATAGACCAATAATTTTTTGGGCACGCAACCGACATTAACACAGGTGCCGCCTAAGTAACGCTCTTCAGCAATAGCTACCCTTGCACCGTAACCGGATGCCATGCGTGCTGTGCGTATACCGCCCGAACCCGCACCGATTACAAACAGATCGTAATTATATTGAACCATTAAAGCTTCCCGGCCATAAAATCAGGCTCATTTGTTATGTTGTAAATAATCCAGCATGGTATCAACGTCGCTCGCAGTAAACGGATCATCCGGGCAATTATCGGCCCGGCCGGGCTCGCTGAATAATTTGATAATCTTTTTATCATCGACAAGCATTGAGTAGCGCCAGGAACGATAGCCGAAACCAAGATTCTCTTTTCTCATCAGCATTCCCATTGCCCGGGTAAAATCGCCGTTTCCGTCCGGCAGCATTTTTACATGCTTGATGCCCAAATGCTTGCTCCATTGGTACATCACAAAAGCATCGTTAACGCTCAGGCAATAAACCTCATCAATACCCGAATCGATCAGTTGCTGATACTTGGCATCATATCCAGGCAAATGCTTACTTGAGCAGGTCGGGGTAAAGGCGCCGGGAAGAGCGGCAACAACAATTTTTTTCCCTTTGAAAATATCATCGGTGCTGACATCCTGCCAGCGGAACGGGTTATCGCCACCGACGCTTTCGTCGCGAACACGTGTTTTAAAAATCACATCAGGTACTGTTGAAAGCATGTTATGGCTCCTGGTTTATTAGTTAACGCGAAAATTGGGGCGCGATGAAATTTTTATTTAAAATCCGGTAACGCATTACATAAAAACAGCGTGGACAAATAGTCCACGCTGAAATTAATTACAAACTGCATATAAACTGAAAGCCTAAGCAGCTTCGGCGTCCAACAGCCTATCCAATGTACGGATATGCGATTGCTGGGCAGGCAGCAGCTTTGTTTCAATTAAAGAGCGAATATCTGAAGGCAAGTCGGAATCCTGTAGCGCTTTCTCATAATCCTCTATGCCGTTTTTCTCCCCTGCCTGCAAAGCTTTTAGCGCAGTTTTTTTACCCAGCATATTAGCCCCTCCCTGTACTATTTCCGCCCAAGTACCCCACGCCCCGGAATCCTCAGCGGGCGTTCCTCCCAATTGACGAATTTGTTCCTGCAAAGTAGAAACCGCTTCTTTATGATCTTCATAAATTGGCTGTAAATACCCCGCGTCGCCTAATGAGGCATCTTCCTGAAGCTTATCCAAAGCCTGTTGATACGTTTGCGTTGCTGATAATTCGTCCTGCAGCAGTTTGTCGATTGATTCAATGTTATGCATAATAAAAACTCCTATTTTTGTTGATTACATGCAATAGCATCATCAAACTAAAGTTTTTTACTGATATCTCCTTAGTTGATGAAGCTAAAATTAGGGTGGGCAGATTGCCTGCCTACCACATTGATGAGTCCATACCCTTTAGCGTTGTAAACGATAAACAAAAAACCGTGCTCCAGCAGGCTACAATAACCTCGATAAAAGAGGCGCCCCTATCACACTGACTCTTCTTCAGTAGTGGAAATATCCTCTGCATGGGACCGCTCGAAGATTTCTTTCGCCTTATCGCGTTCCGCACTGCTTTCGGTATGGACAGAAATCAAGGCGTTTCCTCCCTTGATTTTTTCTTCATAACGCTTGGCCTCATACTCGGGAATGCCTATCCCGATTAAAGCGCCAGCCAAACTCCCGGTCGCAGCGCCTACTGCTGCGCCGCTTAATGCCCCCATAATGGGGCCTGCGGCGATAAACGGACCAACGCCCGGAATAGCCAGGCTCCCGATCCCCGCCAACCAGCCGAGCACAGCGCCAGTGCCTAATCCCACTGTCCCACCGATTGCCGCTCCTTCCGGCGCCTTGGTGTGTTTTTCATGAGCAAAATCCCTGGTCGTGGATTTGTCGGGAAACAGCACAGATATATCATTGTTTGAAAAACCGGCTGTCTTCAGCTCATTAACAATATTTTCTGCCTGATCGATACTTTGAGCGATACCAAAAACTG
Organism: Methylobacter sp.; assembly: GCF_036845245.1. Taxonomy (NCBI): domain Bacteria; kingdom Pseudomonadati; phylum Pseudomonadota; class Gammaproteobacteria; order Methylococcales; family Methylococcaceae; genus Methylobacter; species Methylobacter sp. The sequence goes on along the minus strand of NZ_DAIUEH010000032.1, from coordinate 12,727 downwards.
CTTTAGACATGACATTCTCCTCGGCCTTTACGGCGCTTTAATTTCAAGTTGATTGTTGACCTTAACGACACCATGCGTTTGTGTGGCGATTTGTTGGAGCTTCAAATTTTCGGCTTCGCTTTCAACAGGTCCACGCAAGGTTACTATCCCGTTACGAGTGATGATTTTTATGTTTTTCGCATCGACCGAGAACGATTTATCCGCAACCACCGCTTTACGTATCTTAGCCGTGACTTTGACATCACTTTTAGTTTCCTTCTGATCTTCCGGCGTCAAAGTAGTGCCTTGTTTATCTCGAACATTGCGCTCGGTATTTTCCGCTGGCGAGCCTGCTGCCAGATAGATCGCAGTATTTTGTTCGGCTTGAGCATTGCCGGTCATCAATATTGCTCCTCCCACTAACGTGAACATAACTAACAATAATCGTGTACACATACTGATCTCCTTAATAGTGAATGTTTTTTCAATATAATTGAATGGCATCTTTGCCCCTTTATCCTTCTGAATCAGCCAATACTGATCCGCTTTATCTAACGATCAATGGCTCGTTAATAAGCTGTGAAATTAATCCGCTGTCGCTCTATAAAATCTGTAACCGGGCAACTCAAGGCTGATGCATTAACAAGCGGCCTCAAAAAAATCAGCCGATTGACTTTGGCTTACATTCCAACATGTTGTTAAAGAACATGATGATGCAAGTTAATAATAACTTTACTGGAAAAAGCTTGTTAGCGTCGGTGCGGTGTCGCACACATAGATGATCTGTTTATATGCCCGGACTCAGGCTGCTTTGAAATATTTAGAGCGTGTGACAGTGAATTGAAGCTGTGGAGTTCAAAGCTTGCTTTGCCTACAGGGCCGATATTTGCTCCTCGGTAACGCACATGGAGCGGAAGCATTGAAAACTGTTGGGAGGACGTGCTATGTGCGCCTAAGCTCCCAAGGCGCGCGCAGCACGCCCTAAGGCTGAGGATTTTATCTCTGGGATCGATGTTGTCTGTCTATTGTAAGAATGCAGGAGCAATTGCCGAGTTCAATTTTTCTTGTCGACAATGGCTAACATCAGGGCGATCAATTCAACGGCGAATGTTAAAAAGACCTTTAACCGCTACTTAACAATTGCCGCGCCCGATTATCCGCGCCTGACGGAAGTTTGCCGGGACTGGCATTAATCCAGGCGGCTATATCTTTCCATGCGGTGGAAGCTTGCAAATCGCGTAACAGCATGTGGTAACCGTATGGATAAATCGCCACGGTTTTTTCTGCCGGGTTGGTCGCAAGAAAACGCTGCAAGAAAGCATAAGTCGGCTCCTTGGGGATAATTTCATCTTTTTCGCCGTAAAGCATCAGCGTATTACCGCGCAGCAATGTGGCGCTGTTAAATGCGGCGTCCATCAAATCAGTCAACCCGTACACCGTTTCCACGCGAGTCGCTTTAATAACCAGCGGATCACGGCCCATTGCGCGCAGCATATCGATATTATCCGACGCCACGACGTGTACGCCCTGCCCTGTCAAGGTCAACCAAGGCAGGCTGTGCGCCAGCGTCCAAAGCAAACCGGTTTGATACCAGGGCATCGTTGATCTGGCCCATAACGCCGGAGCGGCGAGGATAATGCCCGCAACTTCCGGCATATCGGCTTGGCTCATCGCGGTAATGACTATCGCACCGCCCATGCTTTCGCCGAGCAAATAAACCGGTTGTTTAGGGTAGCGTTGTTTGATCAGACGCACCAAGGACTGTAAGTCTTGGGTATAGGTCTCGACTCCCGCCCATAATCCGCGCTTTGGAGCCATGCCGAAACCGCGTTGATCGTAAGCGAAACAAGCAATACCCTGTTTGCTGAAATATTCTCCCGGCGTATCAAAAAAACGGCTGTAGTCGTTAAAACCGTGCAGCGCGATAATGACGGCATGCGCTTCTGTTTTTGGTAGCCAATGACGTAACGGCAAACTCGCGCCGTCTTCTGTCAGAAAAGTGGTCTCGCCAAGTTGAGCGGTATTGTTTTTTTCACCGGGCGGATAAGTCATCGGCATACAGCCGCTTTGGGTAATCAGTAACAAAAGAGCAGTGAGTGTGTATCGGAGTTTCATGCGTTTGGATCAAATCTATACAAAGGACTATTATCGTCCTAAAAACGGCGGTTAGTCCACGAAAAACCGGAAGATATTAAATAAGCCGGTTTGTTATATCGGTTAGATCATCAGTTTGCTATGTCTTTGAATATTTTTGTGCTTTTTATATCGTGTGCCGACATTTACTTTAGGCTTTCATGGCTCAATTAACTTTTCCGGATTAATACTCATGCCAAATTTCGACAGTATTGTTTCCAGCTATTAAAACCCCGGCTAAGGCTTTATCATATACACAAATGCAGCACATAACCCTATAAGCTACCCCCACTCTTAACACTCTTTGTATTTTGGCAAGACAATCCCGTTATCCCGGCAAATTCCGCTCATTATCCGTTAAGGGAATACTGCGCAAAGTTACGCTTTATCTGCTATTCACTTTCCTGGCGTCATCGATCGGCTTGTGTGTGTTGTTACGTTGGATGCCTGCGCCTACATCCGCGTTTATGGTGTACCGGCATATTGAAGATTTAATGGACGACGGTTCGTTTAAGGCTATTGAATATTCATGGGTCGGGGCAAAAAAAATATCGCCTTATGCCTCTTCAGCCGTTATTGCGGCGGAAGACCAGCGCTTTTTTCAACACTCGGGTTTTGATTTACATTCGATACAATCATCGATTGATGTCTACATGGATGGCGGGCGGCTGAGAGGTGCAAGCACTATTTCCCAGCAAGTGGCCAAGAATTTATTTTTAACACCGTCAAAAAGCTTCATCCGGAAAGGTATGGAGGTATGGTTCACATTATTGATCGAATCACTGTGGAGTAAGGAGCGGATATTGCTGGTTTACCTGAATATTGCCGAATATGGCGACCATCTATTCGGCATAGAAGCCGCAAGCCAACACTATTTCGGCATCCATGCAAACCAGCTCAGCCGATCGCAAGCCGCATTATTGGCTGCAACCCTGCCGAATCCGATGCTGCTGCGAGCGGCGCGGCCATCAAACTATTTACTTAAACGGCAGCAGTGGATACTTCGGCAAATGCAAAATCAGTGAGACTTTTTAAGGCTTGTGTCTGGTATAATCCGCAAAAAAATAATAACTGTTCGATACAGGCTTCCAATCACCTCAACACTAGTAGTAGAGATAATCCATGAGTATGCAAAAATCCATCATCAACACTCGTTTATTAATGAGTAGCTTGGCTATATCAAGTGTGCTTGCGGGTTGTGCGACCACATCAACGGTTAACGAAAATGATCCTTGGGAAGGCTGGAATCGCGGCGCTCAAGAATTTAATGACGATCTCGACAAGAACGTTGTAAAACCAGTGGCGAAAGGCTATTTGTGGGTTACCCCGAAATTCGTTAATGAAGGCATAACCAACTTCTTCAGTAATCTTAATGACATTGGTGTGACCATCAATGACTTTATGCAGCTTAAATTGACACAAGGCGGTATGGATGCCGGTCGTTTCCTGATCAATACGACGGCCGGTGTCGGCGGCTTTGTCGATGTGGCAAAAATGATTGACCTTCCTAAACATAATGAAGATTTCGGACAGACGCTGGGCTTTTGGGGCGTCCCGACCGGTAATTATCTGGTCGTGCCATTTTTGGGGGCAAGCTCACCCAGGGAAGTTGTCGGGACTATCGGTGATGCGTTAATGAATCCACTTACCTATACCTTTGTATTTGCCGGTAGCGGTGCTGCTGTTAGCGCAGTCAATACAGGAGCCAAAGCGGTTGATGTCACCGATACCCGCGCCGATTTAATACCGACTGAAAAAATCGTTAATGAAGCTTCCGGCAATGATCGCTATTCTTTTATCAAAAACGCTTACCAGCAGCGTCGTGAATACCTGCTCCATGACGGCAATGTTCCTGAAGAAAATGAACTGCAACTGGAAGATGAAGCGACAACTGAAGGTACGGGTACTGTAAAAACAAACAGCGCTTCATCGGTAAGTACCAATAATCGCCCCGGCTCAGCGCCGGTTATTGATAACTCCAAGCATTTTTTGGACTTATCAGCGCCCGTTAAGAAATAAGCCTTACAATGGGCGGCCTGTTCAACCGGTCGCCCCGATTCTAAAATGAAATTTTCAATATTCATCCTGTTATTGAGCATTTTCTCCGAATGCTCTTCATCGCCTACTGACAATAGCTGGGCGATGGTCAAACAAGCCGCACAAATCGGCGATAGCGCCCAAAGTATTGGTTCTTATACAGCCGGTTGTTTAAGCGGTGCGGTTTCGTTACCTCAGAATGGCACGGGTTATCAATTGATGCGCCCTACCCGAGGCCGGTCTTATGGTCATCCTGATTTGATACGATTTATTGAGAGCATAGCCAAAACCACGCATTCACAGCACTGGGGCGTCTTGTTGATCGGCGACTTGGGACAAGTCCGCGGCGGTCCTACCCCAAGCGGACATCGCAGCCATCAAACCGGACTCGACGTCGATATCTGGTATTTATTGTCGCAACAGGCTGAAACCCGGATCCTGGCGTTTAATGAACGCGAAACCTGGAGTTCTCCGTCAGTGCTTGCCGCCCAATCGGATGCCATTGATGATAACCAGTGGTCGCCGGCTCATGAAAAAATTCTTGAGACCGCGGCACGCAGGCCCGAAGTAGACCGCATCTTCGTCAACCCCAGCATCAAACGCCTGTTATGCACACGTAAGTCGGCCCATGACTGGCTAAGAAAAATTCGACCCTGGTGGGGGCATGACGATCACTTTCATGTGCGGCTCAAGTGCCCATTGAATAACAAAGACTGCACCGGACAAGAACCACTGCCTGAAAGCGATGGTTGCGACGCCTCACTGGCATGGTGGTTCTCGGAAGAAGCAAAAACTCCGGCTCCCGCAGCCAAAAAACCTGGACCGCCGGTACTGCCTGCCTTATGCGATGTTGTTTTAAACAAATAACGCTTGAATAACCGGACTAAATCAAACCTTTCTCATCCCGGATCGGAACGATAAAGCCGAGTCCGTCATCCGTTGCAATAAACTCGGACAACTCCAGCCGCAGCTTATCCAGCGCCTCATCAAGTGTTTCCTGCTTTACCTGATGAAACGAAGGCAGCATTGTCGATGCGTTATGGTATTTTAGAATATCCAATAATATTCTGGCTTGCTCAATAGTGTATCGATGTTTCACAACTTCTCCATGGGTACTGCACCGTGTAAATTTATCCAAATGTCCACTCATACTGTATAGATTCCAATTTGTTTGTACGTAATCTGATTTAATTTGAAGTTTAGGCTAAAAATCCCATCAGTTCCTTGAATTTTCATGATGTTGCCTATTCTAATTAAGAAAACACATTATAACTTGAGACGCCCATACTAAAAAACTCGCTTTACCGGCCACCCAACCCAACTTCAAATAGTCTCAATAGGTTTTCATCAATCCATCCAGTGTCAATCCGCAACTGGGCGCAAATGCTTTCATAAAAAAAGTAACTTCCGGCTGCTCTGATGCAGCAATAATTAAAGCCAGTTGCTCGGCAGCGGTTTCAAATTCCGCATTGCCGGCTTTTAATTCGGCTTGGCATTTGAGATAGGCCGATATTTTATCGGCCGCCTTAATGATCTGTACATGCTCCGGCGGCATCCTGTCGTGCTGAATCAGCACCTGAAAATCAGCCTGCAACTCTATCGGTAAAAGAGCCAGTAATTCTATCTCCGCCTGTTTTTCAATCTGCTTGTAAGCCGTACTGATTTCTTCAGAGTGATATTTGATCGGCGTAGGCAAATCGCCGGTAATGACTTCAGTAATATCGTGATACAAAGCCGCAGCAGCAATGGCGTTGGCATCAACATTCCCGTCATAATAGCGATTTTTAATCAAAGCCAGCGTGTGGGCGATGACTGACACTTCCCAGCTATGCTCCATCACATTTTCATCATGCGCATTACGTTTTAATCCCCAGCGTTTAATCCATCTTAATCGCGATAAATACGCGTAAAAACTACTTGTTATTTCTTTCATGATATCGATTACTAAGGCTTGTCTGTATTTATAGCTGTTGATTATAGGGTTATGGTGTTTAAATAGTCCACTTTGGTTACAGCTAAACATCATGCTTATTCAGTGGTATCCCGGCCATATGCACAAGGCCAGCAAAGAGGTCAAAGAAATCCTGCCACAGGTTGACCTGATCATAGAAATTCTGGACGCGCGCATTCCATTCAGCAGCCAAAATCCGATGCTCGCTGCCCTGCGCGGCGACAAGCCTTGTATCAAGGTACTTAGCAAAAGCGACCTTGCCGATCCAGCGATTACGCAACAATGGCAAACCTACCTGGAACAGGAACAAGGCGTGAAAACCTTGGCGCTGACCATAGAACAGCCCGAAAAGATGCGCCAATTGACCGAGCTGTGTCACAAGATGTTGCCGAATAAAGTCAGCAGCGACAAACCGATCCACACCCTGATTATTGGCATACCCAATGTCGGCAAGTCCACGCTGATCAATATCCTGGCCGGAAGAATGATAGCCAAAACCGGAAACGAACCGGCCATCACTAAGCACCAGCAACGCATTGACATAGGCAACGGCATTATTCTTTTGGACACGCCCGGCATGCTGTGGCCCAACGTCGAAAATAAAAACAGCGGCTATCGGCTGGCGACCACCGGCGCGATCAAAGATACTGCCATCAGTCATGACCAAGTCGCCTTCTTCGCGGCTGAATACCTGTTACAGCATTATCCGGATTTACTACAAGCCCGCTTTCAGCTGGAGCAAGTGCCGGAAAGCGAGCAACAGCTTATGGAGGCCATCGGCAAAAAACGCGGCTGTCTACGCTCGGGCGGACGCATCGAAATGGATAAAGTGTCCAAAATCCTTCTATCTGAATTACGCGCCGGAACCATCGGCAGAATCAGCCTGGAAACGCCCGTCATGATGGAAAAAGAAATGGCCGAGCTGATTATTATTCGTGAGCAGAAAGAGGCCAAGAAAAAAGCCCGGAAAGAAAAATGGAAGAAGTCAGGCTAGCTGATGCAAACATCTATACTTCTGCCTAATGAGTTATTTTTCCATTTAAATCAATAAGCCGTTCCATAGCATTAAAACGGCAAATGCCGATTAATTCACGGCTTCCAGCCGGTCGATTAGATAATGCGTCAAGGCGGATTCATTATCCGCCAGTATTATTGTCACTTGATGAAGACTCTGAGTTCGGTTTATTGCATTCGGCGGATATAACAGCCTCCAGTCAATATCTTAACATTGCAGGATTTAAGCAGCGCTCTTCCAAAAATATATTAGTTCCAATCCAGAACGCCAGTCCTGCCGATATAGGCAAATAAATCGCTGCCCAGATCATCATCCATACTGTGCGGCAATTCAAGGTCTTGAGGCCGTTGGCGCATAATATCGACAAATACGGCGGTGAGTTCAGGATCGCGCCAACCCTTGACCGCTTCCTCTTCCAATATATCGATGACCTGCTCGCTGGACATGGCGGGCTTATAGGGACGCTCGTTGACCAGCGCATCATAGATATCGGCAATTTGAAATACCCGCGCCAACAACGGAATGTTTTTACCTATCAAACCGTCAGGATAACCGCTACCATCCCAGCGTTCATGATGGTGACGAATGATGGGCAGAGTCAGCCGCATGCTCTTGAGGCCATCAACCAGGCGAGCGCCAATTTCAGGATGATGGCGCATAATTAACCATTCTTCTTCGGTCAGCTTGCCCGGTTTAAGTAGGATGCTATCAGGAATGCCCAATTTGCCAATATCATGCAAGACGCCACCCCGGCGCAGAGCTATCAGATATTCGGGACTCAAGCCAAGGGCCTCGCCTAACACCACACTGATGTGAGCCAAACGGGAACAATGGTCACCGGTATTTTTATCTTTGGCCTCCACCATACGGGCAAGGGCGAACAACATGGATTCGGCACTATCGAGCTGATCAGTAAGGCGTTTGTGATTAACCGCACTGTCAAGACGGGCGATCAGTTCCTCGGGTAAATAGGGTTTACTAATAAAATCGCTGGCTCTGGCATGTAAACTGGATGACAATCCATCGCTACCGCTGGTGCCGGTGACCATGATAACCGGCAATAATTCCAATTCCAGTTCACTGCGAATGTGTCTGCACACCTCATTACCATCCATGCCTGGCATTTTTTTATCCAGCAACACGGCATCGAACGATTGTGTGGATAATAATTGCAATGCCTCAACGCCCGACGATGCTTCGGTAACAGCATATTTCGGTGGTTGCAGAATCTCCCGTTCCAATGCTCTGTGCATGGAATCATCATCGACAATTAATACCCGATAGGGGTAGCCCGCAATAATAGCCTGAAGCTCGTTATTTTCAATCATGTTTAAATCTCTTTTAATCTGCGACTGGAGATAGACGGCAACACTAGCTTATCCGAATGTAAGTGTTCTTAACCGAGTTCTCCCGCCAGTACTTCCAACAGTTTTTTTCCGTCGACAGGTTTATTGACATAACATCGAATACCCAGGCGTTTCGCCTCATCGGCATCAATCTTGTCACTATAGCCGGTGATCAGAATGACCGGCAGCTCCGGTTTAAGTGCAAACATAGCGACAGCCAGTTGAGCGCCGCTCAGATAAGGCATGGTCTGGTCGGTTAGAACCAGGTCTACGCCTTCCGGATCAAGCTGGAAAGCAGACAATGCGCTGACAGGATCAATAAAAAGAGTAACCAGATACCCTTGCTCCTGCAGCAACTCCTGAAAATAACCGGCCAAAGACTCTTGGTCTTCAACTATCCAAATACGCCATTGCTTGGTCATAGGAGCAATCGGTTTAGAAATAGGGGATTCTGGCGTAGCCGTTTCGGCATCGGTAATGGGAAATAACAGCCTGAAACAAGTACCTTGCGCAAAGCTGCTTTCCAACAACAGATGAGCATTGTTTTTTACGACTATACCTTGCACCATGCTTAGCCCGAGCCCCGAACCTTTGCCAACTTCTTTAGTGGAAAAAAAGGGATCGAAAATACGTTGTTCTACATCGGCTGGAATACCGTTACCGCTGTCCTTTACTTCCAAGACCACATAATCCCCGTTGATATTATCCTGGCAAATGGCGCAGGCTTTATCGTTAATCCTGACTCGCTCCAAGGTAATGTCGATACAACCTTGCTCACCAATAGCATCGCGAGCATTGACGGCCAAATTAATCAGCACCTGCTGTACTTCAATCGGATCAATCCGCACTAAAGGGATATCAGGCCCAATATGAGTCAGCACTTCAATACCTGCCGGAATAGCCGCGGATAACAGAGCTACCGTTTTTTCGACCTCGGCCGCCATATCCAGAGGAACGCTTGCTACGACAGAAGAAGTTCGGCTATAGGCAAGCATCTTGGCAACCAGGTCACGAGCCCGTTCGCTGGCGGATATAACTTCTCCCAAATAACGCGCCAGTTTATCCGAAGGGTCGGACACGCATCGTTCCAAGGCAAGGTTGGAATAACCGAGTATAGCGGCAAGAATATTGTTGAAGTCGTGGGCAATTCCTCCAGTCAGTTGCCCTAGCGCCTCCATTTTCTGAGCTTGTTGCAACTGTTGCTCCAACAACTTACGTTCGGTGATATCAGTGAACGAGATGCGAATCACGGGAGATGACAAGGTATCCCGACGTTGGCAATCCATAAGCGCATGAAAAACCGTACCGTCATCACGCTGAATGAGAAACTCACCGTTTTGCTTGTCACTGTGGCTCAGCGTAAGCCGATTATGCAAGTACCAGCGGTCACATTCCTTGGGATGGAGAAAAGAGCCTATCATACGGCCTATGGCTGCCTTTTGATCCACCCCCAGCAGCGTAGCGCCGGTAAGATTAATTTCAGTAATTTGTCCCTTATCGGTGACAGTGAGATAACCAATCGGGGCAAAATCAAACAGATCTATATAACGATTGCTGGTTTCTTGCAGTGCATTTTGAGAGCGTTCCAACTCATTATATTGAGCCTCCTGCTCGGCCCGTTTCTCTTCGAGTTCATTGGTAGTCGAGTACAGCTCCTTTAACATCAGAACGCGCTCAGTAATGTCGACAATAGCGGCCACACCTCGCATTATCCGGCCCTCTTCATCACTGAGAGCGACTACGTTCAAATGTATCCAAATTTCATGGCCGTCTTTGTGAATATAGCGTTTTTCAGTAACGTATTCATGCGCTTCTCCGTTCGCCATGCGTCGAATACCCTCCATGTCTGCTGCTCTATCATCCGGATGAGTGATCATCGCAATGGTCGTTGACAGTAGTTCTTCTGCAGAATAGCCGGTTATCTGGCAAAACTTTGAATTGACACGCAAAAACTTACCCGCAGACAGATCAGTTTCCACTATGCCGATTGCGGCGGTTTCAAAAATCGCCCGAAAACTTTTCTCGCTCTCCTGTAGCGCCTGTTTCGCCTTCTTACTCTGGGTGACGTCATCGTAGATAGCAACAATATCGTTATTATCCAAACGATAGAGATAGTTTTCCCGCCAACCGGCAATACGCCCATCCTGATAATATTTAGCAGGAAAATATTCCGGTTCGCCGGTACGCCAAACCCGACGCAACACATCAAGCAATCCAAAATCAGAAACACCGGGAAAAAGTTGCGTCACCCGCCTGCCGATAAAATCGTCCCTGCTTATTTTCTCAGTGCGTTCCGTTGCAAAGTTGACTTCCATAAAAATGAAATCATTGCCGTTATCAACCTCTTGGTAAATCGCACCGCAGGAGGTCATATTTTCGAATAATTGGCGGTATCTTGTCTGCTGTTGTTCTATTTCATGATAAGAAGCCTGAATAATACAAACGAATACGGCCCGGTAAAGGAGAAAATCACCAATGATTTTGTAAATATGGCCTAATATATTAAAAGTGTCGCCCGTTGTTTTATAGGGGGTAAAAAACACCTCGCTCATAATAAAAACCATGGCGGCCATAAAGAAATAAATTTTCCGGTTGCCGGCATCCCTATTTTGCCAAAAACGGCTTGCAGCAATAACCAGTAAGACAACGATGCCCCACTCACTGACTACCTTGAATTCCGTTAAACCCTGACCTTCAATAAAAGTGCGCGGCAGAAAGTCAGATTGATGAAAAAGCACTAGCCAGTAAATTAGCAGCGTATATAAGCTAAAGCCAAACAACAGCGCATAACGGATGTTCGGCTTGCGTAAAGGGGTTGTCGACATGAAAGAGGCAACACAGAGTGCAGACGCAACGATCAACCGGGCCGCCAACCAGAAAAAAATATCCTTTTCCGGAGAGGATGGCGTAACAAAATCAGGCATTCCTTGGTAAGAAAGCGTATGACCAAAATCCAGCAAGCCGGAAGCCAACATGGCACAACCCAACATCGTTATCTTAACTGAACGGATTGGCGATAAGCTGTGCCAGGTCACGCCAAATACCATGAATGCGACCAAAACCGAGGAAAACTCCAACAATGTATGGAGGGGCAAGAAGTCGCGTGACAGTATCACGAAATAAGTATCGGGCATCACAAAGGACACAATTGCCACTCCGGCCAATAATGCCAACAATATGCCCGATACCGGAAGAGTAATGCGCTTATCCATGAGCTACCTCATCAAATCATTGATACATAATAATTTACAGCCTAAGTTTTATGACAAATCGGCCTTTAGCAATCCAAGAAGAAATTTGGTATCCAGCGGTTTGGAAATACAGACTTCTGCGCCGACTTCAAGAATACGTTGTTCATTTTCCGGACTCATATGCCCGGTCATGGCCATCACGCGAATATTACTGGTCTCCGGATCAGCTTTAATCCGGCGACAAACTTCGAACCCATCCAACTTCGGCATCATCAGATCCAACAAAATGATGTCCGGTTCGAAGCTATGCACTTTGCTGCCGGCCTCGAATCCATCAGCTGCGGTGTCAACTATAAAAGGTTCGTCCAAGCCGGTCAGCCATTCAACGAGAAATCCGGCAACCTGTCTGTCGTCATCCACAACCAGCACCCGCAAATCGTTACGTTGTGGCACCGCTTTATACTGTTTGGAAAACTGTTCCACACTCTCGCGCAGAAAACGTCGGTGTCCTCCGGGCGTTGTTTCAGAAGGTAACAAGCCTTTTTGAGCCCATGCGCGTACTGTAATGGGCGACACCATCAATAGCTCGGCCACTTCGCTGGGTGTTAAATAAGGTTTGCTGTCATTACTTGCCATAGCAGAAAAATTCCTTGTCGGTTAGCTGGGTTTCAGTAGTAATCATATTCTTCAAATCATCTTAGTGCTGCTGCAAGATGTATTGATCTTTTGTATTTTTGCCTGGTGGCAGGTTAAATCGATAAACTGACCAGTATATCGCTTAAATCCGTTAAGATTTAAACATCTTCCGCCCCACTAACCATTAACATCAATGAACACCTCATAACCTAAGAGCTTAGCAAAAAGTTAGCGTGTATTGATCCAAATCCATTTCCGGTCTCTTCAAGAACCTGCATCTTCCGGGTTACTAATTGTCGGCTACAAATGTAAGTTAAATATAAGGTTCTTCGACTTGTCCATTAGAATATTGCCTGGCCTGTTCTTGCCTTAACTTTACTATTTTGAAAATGCGCCACCGACTGATCCAGTATCGAAATAATCTCTTCGCAACTGATCA
>NZ_DAIUEH010000031.1:0-69292 GCF_036845245.1 Methylobacter sp. | reverse complement strand
AAAAGGTAGCCAAATAAGAAATACGGTAACTAATTTACGTAATTAAACACTAGTTCCATCCGCCTCTCAATCTCTAATCCGGCAAGCTTAGCTTTAGCTTCTTGAGTTTTATTTTCAAGCATGTTTTGTGTACTACCTTCAAACAAGGATTTGAAAGTTTCCACCATTCTATTCAGAAAAGTGTAAAGCAGATCGGCAGAAAAACCGCCTAAAATTGCCAACAAGGGTCGAATAATGCCTTTCGACAGCATTCCATCACTTTGAATGGATTGTTCTGAGACCAGCAGCGATAGCAACAATCCTGCGATGATGCCCAACAAAAATCGAATCCAATAAGACGATTGGTAACAAGGATCGTAAGTGCCTTTTGAGATATAGGCATTGGCGGTATATAGCGCTGTAAATGATGCGCCCAGACCTGCCGCGCCAACATAAAAAACCAAGCGGGCCAATTGTTCTAAGCCATCAGCTGACAAAACATCTTCCGCTAAGGTACTGCCATTTATAAATGGGCTGGCCATTAACGTTATAAATATAAATAGGGAAATGACGGCAGCCAACATAAGTTGGCGGACTAATGAAACAGGCCCTAGGAATCTAAGCAACGTTTCGGCTTTTTGTTCTACATAAAGTAACAATACAGTTTGCGGCGTTGCAGGTTCGATAAGACGCGTCAACAAACAGTGAACATCAACCAAAGCAGTGATGTCGAGGTCTCTTCGAATTAGCGGATGAACGTTTTCTCCAATTCCGGCAGGACTGTGGTCTTCAAACGCTGCGAGACAGGAGTCGAGTAGTCCCCAGAAGCGATAGTGCATGTGTTTTCACGCAGCTTGCGAAGTGAAAATGCAGGCTTTCCGAAATCGCGTCGAGTCATTGGAGAGCATGTGAGCTACCCCTTGTTGGGTAGCGATCGAGTGACCAGGACGGCTGGGGCAGCCGCAGGCATTAGCGGTCGCGTAATTTTTGCCGCTTGTTGGGCTGGGAGGCCCATAAAAGCTTTCGCAAAAATAGCGACTCCCCGGTGATTCAATACTTTTAATGGCTTCAGCAGAGACGGATTTACCCTTTGACAATGCGAACTTGGCCATTGACGTGCATTCCATATAAATTTGTTTACGTAAATCAAGATTAGCGTAAGGAGTGGTTTTTTGATTAATCACGAAAGCCTCAATAAATAGGGGGCAGCATATTATTAAATTAGGAAGCAATTGCGGAATCTCAATAACGATCCAACACAGCCTGCTGATAGATAAAGAAAGGTAGTCGTTGTCGGCAAGATGCAGTTCTAACGACAAGTATAATCTTCCGGAGGGAATCATATAGAACACACAGGCATTATGCAACGACGGGTAGTTATCCTCTCGTCTTAATTTTGCTTCGGTTCACGGTTTTTTTACGGTTTATTGCTGTGTGGATTCAATAATCTATCTATAAGTTTAACTATGTCCGAAGCGGCGTTGAATAAGTAGCCGAACGCCTATACCGAGCCAAACAGTGCGATAGTTTCCGCGTTGTTCGGCTCGGGTTGACGTTTATGCGTCTCCTGACGGCGCTGTTATTTTGTCGGAGCCGGTGGCGGTGAACCGGGCGGCGGTGGCGGAACATGGGAGGATGGCGGCGCAGCTTGACGGTAGGTGTCGTTAGAAAATTGTCCCGATACCGGAACCTGATGGCCTTTAGAATACATGCATTGAATATAAGCCACATCATAGTGTTGTTGCGTTGCCGACATGGAGCTGTCGGCAGTCCCTGCACCGACCAGGCTGCCGCCCACTAAACCGGTGCCTGCCCCGATGGCGGCCCCGCGCCCTCCGCCGATCGCCGCTCCGGCTGCAGCACCTAAAGCCGTGCCGATTGCGGCGCTAGTGACGCCGCTACTCACTCCTGCTTCCTTAGTGGTAGTGCCGCCAACCTGGAAAGAGGCGTATTGCTGACAGACAGCGTCGTCGTTACGAAACTGTTCAAAAGATACGCCGGAACCGGGTAGCACCATGACGCTGGGTCCGGTTGGCAAGCTGACGCAGCCGCTGACTGCCAGTATAACTGTGGCCAAACATACAATATAAAAACGCGACATAGCTGGACTCCTTAACGAGATGAGGACGGTATCGGCTCAACTTGCTGCCAACCTCTTGGGCATTCTTTGATATAAGGATAATAGCCTTCGGGGTTATTGCAGTGATACCAGTAGCCGGATGGATATTGTTGGACAGCCGGAGGAGATTGCTGGATATAGACCGGTGGTGTTGCCGGTACCGTAATCACGGTCGGCGGATAATAATAAGGGGAATAAAAGGGATCGCGGTAATAAGGGTAAGGGTAAGGGTAAAGCGGTGCGCCGAAATACAAGCCAAAACTGGAATGACCACGCGCCCAATTGACACCACTATACAAGCTGCAAATTATCAGTAGTACTGTGGATAACATCGTGTGAGTTTTCATTATTTACTCCTTTCAAGAACAGTAGCCGTTGAGCAAAGTCTGCGGATAGAAGCGCCTTATGAATTTAAGTTTTTACCTGTCGATTCGATGCCCATTGCCGAGTGTCGATCGATTATTGTCAATAAATCTTAAATATACCGATTTAGTGCATGTTGCCACCCCATCGAAGTGTCGTGACGAGAAAAATTTTGTTTTACTCCATCTTGTTGGTTGTCGTCAAATTTGCGTAATTTTTTGAAGTGATAAAAGCCATTTGTAAAACAGAAACTATCCTGAGCCGGTAATCCAGCAAGTATTATGCATCAACGGACGGACATTGATAGCATCAGTAAGCCACTGCGGCATTGATATTATTTCTCGGCTGAAGTCATGGAGAAAGACGAACGGAGCATGAATGAATTGCCGGACAGGTTTTGGCGTAGCCGCAGCGGTCTGAGTTTTCTTCGGGTTCAATAAGTAATGGCTGAGCTTTGCATCCTACAAGTTTTTAGCAAGCTTATCCCGTAGTGGCAGAGTGAAATAAAAAGAGGCGCCTTTCCTATGCTGGCTATTGAAATGCAAAGTACCTTCATGGGCTTCGATAATTGAGCGGCTGATGGATAGCCCCATACCCATTCCGTTCGTCTTGGTGGTGTAAAAAGGCGTCAATATTTGTTGCCGATTGTCTTCATCAAGCCCCGGTCCATTGTCTATTAGCTCGACCAGGATGTCATTATTGGCAGTCAATCGAGTATGGAACTCTATCTGGCGTTGCTGCTTTACTGGTAGGCTTTGTAAGGCCTCGATGCTGTTTCTGATCAAATTTATAATGACTTGCTCAATTTGTATCTGATCAACATAAACAGGCGGCAGGT
This sequence comes from Methylobacter sp., assembly GCF_036845245.1. Classification (NCBI taxonomy): domain Bacteria; kingdom Pseudomonadati; phylum Pseudomonadota; class Gammaproteobacteria; order Methylococcales; family Methylococcaceae; genus Methylobacter; species Methylobacter sp. Next base: position 65,993 of record NZ_DAIUEH010000031.1, on the reverse strand, counting down.
TATTTGCCAACGCGAACGTCAACTTTATGCTGTTTTGCTTAAAATCAGCCATACATAGGCCGATAGAGTTATAAATCAATGCATTAACGTCGGCGGCTGAACGGTGTTTTACATGGGATTTGACAAAATCCCTCATACGATGAATTATTCGTCCCGCTCTTAAAGCCTGTTGCTGAGTTTTGGATAATATCTCGGTGAGTTTTACCAGATCAGGATTTTCAGTGTTAATAAGGTTTATGCTGACTTGAGTATAGCTGGAAATCGCAGCCAAGGGCTGGTTGACTTCATGAGCAATGCCGGAAGCCATTTCACCCATCAGTCCAAGGCGGGTAACATGAGCGAGTTCGTCCAGATGTTTCTTATTTTGCTGCTCCCGGCGTTTGCGTTCGCTGATATTTTCATGACTGACTACAGCTCCGCGATGAGAGCCTTGCAATGGCGATACGCTCATGTAAAACCAGCGTTGCTGATCGGGTGTATGACACGGATATTCTAAATGAAATGTTTCCAGCTCCCCAGACAGTACCGCCGCGATACCGGCCTGAGCAGTGTTTGCCTCATCGCCATAGGGTTGATCAAAGGCATTTTGACACACGTCCAGATAATTAATCCCCACCAAGATATCTTGATTGCCATTTTCTTCGGCAAATCGCCGCCATGCTTTATTGACGGCGACAATAGTCCCCTGCGCATCCAGCACCGCAATGTTCGATGTCAGTGAGTCCAGTATACTGGCATTAAAATCATCGCTGTCACGTAGTTTTTCCTCCATTTGCTTGAATTCGCTGATGTCTGTAAAGGTACCGATCATGCGCAAGGGTTTACCCTCTTCGCTACGGCTGACTATCATGCCGCGGTCGAGTATCCATTTCCAACTGCCGTTTTTGCAATTTACCCGGTGTTCCCAGGCATAAACCGGGATGTTGCCCTCAAGATACGCTTGCACTATAGCGAGGGTTGCTGACTTATCGTCTGGGTGAATGCGTTTTTCCCACTCATCCAGATCGGTGCCGATCTCGTCCTCGCTAAAGCCCAGCATTTCTTTCCAGCGTTTGGAGTAAAATAACGTATTGTCTAAGATGTTCCAGTCCCAAAGCCCGTCACCTGAGCCCTCGACAGCGAATTTCCAGCGATATTCGCTTTCGCGCAACGCATTTTCCGCTGCTTTTCTTTGTTCTATCTCAGCTTGCAATTGTGTAATGGAAGGTAAAGACAGGGCTCGGGGAATAATCCATAGCATCATTACCGCGGAGGTGACCGAAATAATCGCTGTTAAGGCTTTAACCAAGCCGTCCAGCCAATATAAAGGTGTCCAGATCGTAATAGCCGAGAATAGATGAGTGGTGCCGCAGGCGATAATAAAACCGGCAAACATAATCGTCAGCCACGGATAGGGAAAATCTTTACGCTTCCGGATAAAGTAGATGAGGGTCAGGGGGATGGAATAATAGGCGAGAGTGATCAGCAGATCCGAGATAACGTGTAGCCAAAGTAATGCAGGTTTCCATGAGAGGCAATAACCATGCGGGGTGAAATCATTAATACTGAAAAAATCGATGAATGGCTGCATTTGTAAAATATAAGAAAAAGGATGGGAAAGATGTGCCATTCAGGATGGCTAAAGCAGCTTTCGGTTGGTGCACTGTCATGAATAAACGGGAGTCGGAACTATGTCTGGGTTTAATGTTCCAGTGGGCGGCCACTTTTATAGCGACAGATTTGTAGCGGGACTTAAGGCTATTTGCATAACACTTTTCATGCACACATCCTGAAATCCGACAACGATATGTTCCTCGATATCGCTGAACATTCCATTGGAAAAATTATAGTGTGGGGATCGTGTTTTTCTGATACGTATCATTAGGCATAAAACTACGAACAATACCAACAACTGAACGAACAGATATTTGCATGCATCGAAAAAGCCAAAATAAAGAACCTCGTGGTTTATGTAAGTCTAAAAGCCAGACCAATATATGGTTATATAAAATAGAGCGTTTAATTTTTCAATCAATAGGTACTATTGCGTAGGATAGAGGGATTTCTCTGATTAAGTTCGATGCCGGATATGATAAGGGTTAAACGCTGGTTAATTTTACACGCAAAGCGGCAATAAAACAGATTGACTTGCGTCCCCGCTGTGGAACAATGAAACCAATTGCTCGGACTATCTTTTTGATCCAATTTCCGGTTTCAAGGATGACTCTTAAGAAACTGGAGATTTTTGCAATGGAGTTAAGCTCTATGACTCAAAAATCTTTAGCCGAATTACGAAAAATAGTTAATCAGGCTTATTTAGCGGATGAGAAACACCTTGTCAGCGAATTGCTCTATTGCGTATGGGCACGGTTCGCGCTTTTCAGGAAACCTTCTCCCCGGCCTTTCAATGAAAGGAGAGGAGGGCAACAGCTGCAATTCGCGCCGTTATTGAATATATCGGCTTTAAACGGCTACGACCCGGTTTTAATAGGGGAGAGCGCCAAAACGCTGGCTATTGCAGTCAGGGAAAAAAAACATCAGCAATCGGTGATTGAAGCCTTCCTGCAGGAATATCAGCTTACTTCCCGAGAGGGCATTGTTTTAATGGGGATTGCCGAAGCTTTGCTGCGTATTCCCGATAGCCGCACGCAAGACCTGTTTTTACAGGAAAAGCTCACCACCGTTGACTGGCAAAGCCATTTACATCATAGCGATTCCCAGCTGGTCAATTTAGCGACAAGAGCCCTGTTATTCGCCGGAGACTTTGAAGCCCATCATGACTCTCCGGCTTTCGAACAATTGCTATCCCGAATGGGCGCGCCGTTAATACGCGCCGCCGTAAAGCAGGCCATGCAGCATCTGGCATTGCAGTTCATTTTTGCAGAGTCTATACAGCAGGCCGTTCAGCGTAGCGGGCAGGACCCGGTATTCCGCTATTCTTTCGATATGCTCGGCGAAGCGGCGCTGACGCAGGCCGATGCAGAACGTTATGTCGAAACCTATCATTCGGCTATTCATGTGTTGGCGGGACATGCGGGGTCTGCCGATATTTACGCTAATCCGGGCATATCGATTAAATTATCGGCGCTTTGTCCCCGTTACGAACCTTTGCAGCATATTCGTGCGGTCAAAGAACTGAGCGATAAACTGCTGGCGCTGGCTCAGGCAGCCCGCACGGCCAATATTGCGATCACTGTCGATGCGGAAGAATCCGAGCGGCTGGAGATGTCGTTGGATGTGTTCGCCGCTGTTTTTAATCATCCTGACCTGGACGGTTGGCCGGGGTTGGGTTTAGCCGTGCAGGCTTATCAAAAAAGAGCGCTGCCGGTCATTCGCTGGCTGGCTAAACTAGCCGAACGCCAACACAGGAAGATACCGCTACGCTTGGTCAAAGGCGCTTACTGGGACAGTGAAATAAAGCGGGCGCAGGAAAACGGCCTTGCCGATTACCCGGTGTTTACCCATAAGTCCGCAACCGATGTATCCTATCTGGCCTGTGCGCAGTTTATGTTATCCAAGCCGGATGCCTTTTATCCCCAGTTCGCCAGCCATAACGCCCATACGGTCGCCGCTATTCATCAGCTCGGGCAACAACATCCGGGTTATGAGTTCCAGCGTTTACACGGCATGGGCGAAAGCCTTTACCGGGAACTCATGGAAGTTCAAAACTGGCAGACGCCTTGCCGCATTTATGCACCGGTCGGCGCTTATCATCAGTTGTTGCCTTACCTGGTCAGACGCTTGCTTGAAAACGGCACCAATACGTCTTTCATCAATCAAATCAGCCGCCCGAACATTAGCGTCGACGAACTGGTCAGCGACCCGGTTGAGGCAGTCAAAACATCGGTCCATCAAGCTCAAATCGTATTGCCCCTCCATTTGTTCGGCGAGCAGCGGCTTAATTCAGCCGGGTTAAATCTGGCCGACCCTGACCAGTTGGAATCATTGCAGCAAAGCCTGGAACTATTGGCCGATAAGCATTGGACCGCAATGCCGTTAATAAGCGGCAGCCCCCGTTCCTGTAAGGAACGGCTTGTGGTGAATCCTTACGATAACCGCTTGACGGTCGGTTCAGTCGTTTTCGCCGAACCGGCTGCTATTGACGAAGCGTTAAACGAAGCTTCCCAGGCATTTACCGACTGGCGGCTTTGTCCCGTTACACAACGCGCCGAGTATTTGAAACGGGCTGCCGATCTTCTGGAATTAAACCGTCTGGAGCTGGTTTCTTTATGTGTACGGGAAGGCGGTCGCACGATTAAAGATGCGTTGGCCGAAGTCAGGGAGGCGGTCGATTTTTGCCGCTATTATGCCCAGTCCGCGCTGGACTTGTTCGGCGAACCGATCAGGCTGCCCGGTCCTACCGGCGAGGAGAACCGGCTTTATCATTACGGCCGCGGCGTTTATGTCTGCATCAGCCCGTGGAATTTCCCTATCGCCATCTTTATCGGCCAGATAGCGGCGGCTCTCGCGGCCGGTAATACCGTTATCGCCAAACCGGCCAGCCAGACCGCATTAATCGCAATGCGCTGTATCCAGTTACTGCATCAGGCCGGCATACCCGAAACGGTATTGCAGTTTTTGCCGGTGGGCGGCAGTCTGTTTGGACAGCATTTGCTTCCCGATCCCCGCGTTGCCGGTGTCGTTTTTACCGGCTCCACGGAGACGGCGCAGTCCATTAACCTGCAATTAGCTCAACATCATCAAGATATTGTGCCGGTGATTGCCGAAACCGGCGGACAGAATGTGTTGATCGCCGACAGCTCGGCATTGCTTGAGCTGCTGGTTCAGGATGTCGTCGTCTCGGCTTTTAATAGTGTCGGCCAGCGTTGCTCGGCTTTACGCGTTCTATTCGTGCAGGAGGAAATTGCCGATAAAACCATAGCGATGCTGATCGGCGCAATGCAGGAATTAACCATCGGCAACCCCGGTGCTTATCAAACCGACATCGGCCCTGTTATCGATCAGGCCGCACTGGCGCCGTTGTCTGCGCATTTGGAAGCCATACAAGAACAGGCGCGGCTGCTTTATCAACTGCCGGTGCCGGAAGGCTTGGGCTACGGTAGCTTCTTCCCGCCCAGTCTGATAGAGCTACAATCGCTATCGCAACTGACCGAGGAAATATTCGGGCCGGTATTGCACGTGATCCGTTACCGCGAACCGGAACTCGATCAGGTCATTGCCGCAATCAATGCGACCGGATACGGCTTGACGCTGGGCATACACAGCAGGATAGACAGCACTTTCAATACTATCCGGCAGAACGTAAAAGTCGGCAATATCTACGTCAACCGCAATATGATCGGTGCCGTGGTCGGTGTACAGCCGTTTGGCGGCAACGGACTTTCCGGCACCGGGCCAAAAGCCGGAGGTCCCAATTATCTGCGCCGCTTCGTCATCGAACAGACAGTTACCATAAACACTGCCGCTATCGGCGGCAATGCCTGTTTGCTGGCTCAGGATTTACGATGACTTAAGGAGAGGGTGGTCTCGGACCGCTTGGTTTAGGCGGCGCAGGAGTATTCGGCGGTGGGGGCGGGTGCCATTCCTGCTCCGTGTCATACATTAACTCCCCTGGCACAGGAACTTTATGCCCCTTGCCGTACATGCATTGGATGTAAACGATGTCATAGTTTTGCTGGGCTTCTTCTCTGGAATCGGCATCCTGTTGCGATGTTGCAAGCTGTGTATGGGTGAGCTGCCTGCATTGCAGGTCGTCATTATGGAACTGATCGAAGTTTTTATCGCCGCCCGGCAGTACCAAAATGCTGGGCCCGCTCGGCATTGTCGAGCAAGCGCTAAGCAAGAAAACGGAAATCAGGATTGTCAGAATCTGTAACATGGGGCACACCTCCATTAAGGAACAACATTCTGCCAGACAGATGAACACTCCCTGACATAGGGATAGTAGCCGGGAGGACTGGTGCAGTAATACCAATAGCCGGGCTGCTGTTCTAGGGGTTGAGGGTCAATTTTTTGCCATCCGGTCGAGCATTCTTTTACATAGGGATAATAACCGGCCGGATCAGGACAATAGTCCCAGCTGTTCGGTTCAAGTGCCTGGATATTGGATACAGTCCCTTGATCTATATAAGTGGGCGGAGTCGTCGGTGTTATGAGCGATGGCGAAGCATAATACGGAGAGTACGAGTAGTAAGGCCAGTAATAGAAATTCGGCCAGAAAAAAGGAGAACCTGCAAAAAAGCCTACGCCACCATAACCATGGTGATGAAAGCCTCCGAAATGTCCGCCTCCCCTGAAAGCGCCGCCTCCATGGAAACCACCGAATCCGCCTCCGTGACCGCCGCCGGAACCTCCACCGTGTCCGCCTCCGCCACGGGCCATGGCGTTTTCGCTGGTTAACAATGCAATAAGGATGATCAACACAACAGATAATCTTCCGGACATCATTGTCATTTCCTCCTATACCGAAAAATGGACTGCATTGTTATCCTGATGGGGCGAGCTTGACGCATAATCCCGGCCTCAACGCCAGCCACGGCCGCCCCAACCACGGCCTCCCCATCGATGACCGCCCCAGCCATATCCTCCTCTCCAGCCACCGCCGTAAAAATGCGGCCTAAATCCGTAACTGCCGTAAAGTCCATAACCATATCCGTAGGGGGCATAATTATAAGAAATGCCGACATTATCGTAAGGCGTAGCATAAACGGCGCAACCATTCAGGTTGCACAGTATCCCTGCAAGGGCGATTGTTAACGCTAAACGTTTCATTGTTGGCTCTCCTCAGTCGGTTACACAACCTGTCTTTCGGAAATTCAGTCGGCTTGTTGCGCAGTGCTTATTTTTTAAGTGTCAGCCACGGTTCAATCCCGGAAGAAATTCAACAGCGAAATTAATCTCCTGCCGGCGGCACCTTATGCGCGAACGGGTCAATGAAAAATCGATTTTATAATTCCACAATAAAACAGCGCTATCAATACGTATAACTACGGGCCTTGTCATGCCCGGTTCATCGGCTTTCCGGCGATCTAATAGGCATTTCTACTGATTGCACAAATGACAGCTCTTCTCTAACCTGTAATCAAAAGCCGATCAGGCTGAAAACGCTCCTGTAGCAGGGTTCATATCTTTAATTTGTTTATAGATAAAATGAGGCCTCTCTGATATGCAGAACACCCAAACTATTCTCGCGACCAATCTGCTTCAATTGATCATCTATTTTGGAGCCGTAGTCGCTATTACCGGCGTCATGCTCGGCGGTGCTTATCTTCTGGGGCAGAGACATAGCGCCAAAAAATCGGACGAACCTTTTGAATCGGGCATCGTTGCAACCGGTGATGTTCATATTCATTTTTCTGTTCAGTTTTATTTACTGGCGATTTTTTTTGTGATTTTCGATATGGAAAGCGTATTCCTGTTTGCCTGGGCGGTGTCGTTGCAGGAAGCGGGCTGGTCCGGTTTTATCGAAGCGCTGGTGTTCATCAGCATATTACTCATTGCATTGATCTATTTGTGGCTTATAGGCGCTCTCGATTGGCGGACCCGCAGGCAGCGCATGGAATCATCCAACAGCAGATCATAGGAGAAACTATGCATTGGACACTAACCGAAGCGGACGCGGATCCCGCTCCACAATCCGGACGGCAAACTTATGAAGAAGCGATACAGCGCAATTTCCTGTTCGCCAAGCTTGAGGATATGGTCGCTTGGGGACAATCCAATTCCGTTTGGCCGTTTAACTTCGGTTTGTCTTGCTGCTATGTGGAGATGGCGACCGCATTCACCAGCCGTCATGACATTGCCCGTTTCGGTTCCGAAGTGATCAGGGGGTCGCCGCGCCAGGCGGACCTGATCGTCATTTCCGGCACGGTTTTTAGAAAAATGGCGCCAGTGATCAAGCGGCTTTACGATCAACTGCTGGAGCCGCGTTGGGTCATATCCATGGGTTCATGCGCCAACTCCGGAGGTATGTACGATATTTACAGCGTCGTGCAAGGGGTGGACAAGTTTTTGCCGGTGGACGTTTATGTGCCGGGCTGTCCGCCCCGGCCGGAGGCATTGCAGCAGGGATTGATACTGTTGCAGGAAGCGATTGGCAAAGAAAGGCGTCCGTTAAGTTGGGTGGTTGGCGATCAAACGGTGATCAAAGCCGCTAAGCCGAGCTATCGCGATTTACTGACCGAACAAAGAATGCAGGCCACGCAATTGAGAAGTCCGGACGAGATATAGCTTGATCAAGAAGAAAATGCATGGAGATACGTAGGGCTTGCCGTGCGCGCTCTAAACGGCAATTGACGGCAATTGACCCACGAAAATATCCAAAGGGATACCAAACTGAGTCATAGCAATTTCCCATCTTTCGTAGATAGGCTGATTTTTCCGTTCAAAGCCGGCTTTGAACTCCGAAATAACAGTATTGGAGAAATACATTGGACGGTAACGCCGACAACATCGTTGTTCCTTCTGAAGTTCCGCAGATCGTGCGTGAACTGACGGAACGAACAGGCATCAATGACCTTACCCGCCAGCCGACCCGTGACGGTATAACCACGCTTTGGGTTTCCCGGAAAAACCTGTGCGCTATCCTCCGCTATTTAAAAGTGCAGGCAGCTTCGCCGTATACATTGCTGTTCGACCTGACCGCCATCGACGAGCGTCAGCGTACGCGCCGCCAAGGGCTTCCCGACAGTGAGTTTACCGTCATCTATCATTTGCTGTCGTTCAACCGCAACGAAGATATCCGCGTCAAAGTTGCGTTGATCGAGGCCGACTTGTCGCTCCCGACGATCAGCGATCTCTGGCCGTCGGCCAATTGGTACGAGCGTGAAGTATGGGATATGTTCGGCATCGTTTTTGAAGGCCATCCGCATCTTCGGCGCATAATTATGCCGCCGACTTGGCAGGGGCATCCGTTGCGCAAGGATCATTATGCCCGCGCGACCGAAACGGAGCCCTTCAGTCTTTCCGACGAGCAGCAGGAAATCGAACAAAATGCTTTGCGTTTCGTGCCGGAGGATTGGGGCATGCGCCGGCACAGCAAAGACAGCGATTTCATGTTCCTGAATATGGGCCCCAATCATCCCAGTGTCCACGGCGTGTTTCGTATCGCATTGCAACTGGATGGCGAAGAGATTGTCGATGCGTTGCCCGATATCGGTTATCACCATCGCGGCGCCGAAAAAATGGGCGAACGCCAGTCCTGGCACACGTATATCCCCTATACGGATCGGGTCGAATATTTGGGCGGCTCGATGAACAACCTACCTTACGTACTTGCCGTGGAGCAGCTGGCCGGAATCGAAGTTCCGGAACGCGCCCAGGTCATTCGCGTGATGATCTGCGAACTCTACCGCCTTGCCAGCCATCTGTTGTTTTACGGCACTTATAGCCAGGATTTGGGACAGATGTCGTCGATTTTCTATATGTTTATCGATCGCGAAAAAGTGTTCGATATCCTGGAATCGATTAGCGGTGCGCGTATGCATGCCAGTTACTTCCGGATCGGCGGCGTGGTCATGGATTTGCCGAAAGGGTGGGATAAACGCATACGCGAATTTATCGACTATTTACCGGCCCGGCTGGATCAATATGACAAGCTGGTGCTGCAAAACAGCACGCTGAAACGCCGGACTCAGGGTGTCGGCGCGTATAACACTGCGGAAGCGATCGATTGGAGCGCGACCGGCCCAAACCTTCGAGCCACCGGATTAGCATGGGACTACCGCAAAGCGCGGCCTTACTCGGGCTACGAAAATTACGAATTTGACATACCGACCGGAAAGCACGGCGACTGTTACGACCGTTGCGTCGTGCGCGTAGAAGAGATGCGCCAGAGCCTTCGCATCATCAGGCAATGCCTGCAAAACATGCCTGAAGGGCCGTATAAGGCTAATCATCCGTTGACTACGCCGCCGCCCAAAGAGCGCACGTTGCATGATATTGAAACCCTGATCCAGCATTTTTTGAATGTGAGTTGGGGACCGGTGATTCCTTCCGGCGAGTGCTGCGTAACGGTCGAGGCCACCAAAGGTTTGAATGCGTACTACCTGACCAGCGATGGCGGTACCCAATCTTACCGCACCCGTATCCGAACCCCTTCTTTTGTGCATTTACAAATGATACCGATGATGTGCCGTGGAATGATGATTGCCGACCTGGTCGCGATATTAGCCAGTATCGATTTTGTGATGTCTGACGTGGACCGCTGAAATGAATGAGCAACGTTTTGAAGGTTTAAGTCTTGCTGAAATCGAGGAGATTAACGCCAAGATAAGCCATTACCCGGATAAGGCGGCGGTCTCTATCGAGGCGCTGAAAATCGTCCAGAAATACCGGCGCTGGGTGTCAGACGAATGTCTGGTTGCGGTCGCCGGGCTGCTGGAAATTTCGCCTGCGCAACTGGAAGGTGTAGCGACTTTTTATAACCTGATTTACCGGAAGCCCGTCGGTAAAACCGTCATTCATTATTGCGACAGCGTTACTTGTTGGATGCTGGGCAGCGACAGTATAGGAGAAAGTTTGTGTCGTCATCTGAACGTCAAGTTGGGTGAAATGTCTGCGGACGGCGAATACACCATATTACCTATTGTTTGCCTGGGGGCCTGCGACCATGCACCGGTCGCGATGGTTGGTACTGAGCTGAAACTCGACATGACCGAAGATGCCGTTAACAAGATTCTGGGAAGGTGAGGGCAATGGAAAAAATGAATAAGCCGTTGACTAAAAATATCAACCCGGATCGCGCCTTTGCGACGCTGGCCGATTACGAAAGCACCGGCGGCTATCAAGGACTGCGCAAGGCCGTCACCGAATTGCAACCGAAAGACGTGCAGCAATGGGTCAAGGATTCAGGATTGCGGGGGCGCGGCGGAGCGGGATTCGGTACTGGGCTTAAATGGAGCATGGTGCCGATGGATGCCGATGTGCCGCAAACGCGCTACCTGATCGCCAACGCCGATGAAATGGAGCCGGGAACGTTTAAGGACAGAATGCTGATGGAGCAAGATCCGCATCAGTTAATCGAAGGCATGATTATCGCGGCCTATGCGATTCAGTCCAACATCGCCTATATCTTCCTGCGCGGAGAATATCACCTTGCCGCGCAACGCCTTGAACATGCTTTGCAGGAAGCCAGGTCTAAAAACTATCTGGGCGAACATATTTTGAATTCCGATTTCAACCTGGAGATCGTTCTGCATACCAGCGCAGGGCGTTATATCTGCGGCGAAGAAACCGCGCTGCTCAATGCATTGGAAGGAAAGCGGGCCACGCCTCGCGCTAAGCCGCCTTATCCGCTGGTCAGCGGACTTTGGGGCAAGCCGACCGTGGTCAATAACGTCGAAACTTTCTGCAACGTACCGCATATTTTACATTACGGCGTCGAGTGGTATCTGGGCTTGGGGCGAGGCGAGGATAAAGGAACCAAGTTATTCGGAGCTAGCGGCCGGGTCAACTATCCCGGTTTATGGGAACTGCCGATGGGCATCCCGATCCGGGAAATCTTTGAGAAATATGCCGGTGGCATGCGTAGCGGCTACAAGCTACGCGGCTTTTTGCCCGGCGGTGCATCAACCGATTTCTTGTTGCCCGAGCATTTGGATGTGCTCATGGATTACGAGGCAGTCGCTAAAGCCGGTAGCCGCCTGGGTACTGGAACCCTCATCGTGCTCGACGACAAGACTTGCCCGGTAAAAATGGTGCTGAACCTGGAACAGTTTTTTGCCAAGGAATCCTGTGGCTGGTGTACGCCGTGCCGGGACGGTTTGCCGTGGACGGTCACCTTGCTGAAAGACATTATTGCAGGGAAAGGCCGCATCGAAGATCTTGATACCTTGACCGGATTAACCCGGATGCTGGGGCCCGGAAATACCTTTTGCGCGTTGGCTCCCGGCGCCGTGGAGCCGTTGCAAAGCGCGCTAAAATATTTTCGCGAAGATTTTGAACGCTATATCGTCGCCGATAAGGAGTCTGCGTAATGGCTCGCATCGAAATCGACGGCCGATCTTATGACGTTCAGGACGGCGACAACCTGTTGTCCGCTTGCTTGTCGCTGGGCCTTGATCTGCCTTATTTTTGCTGGCATCCGGCGTTGGGCTCGGCGGGTGCCTGTCGGCAATGCGCGATTATTCAGTACAAGGATGCCCAAGACAAGCGGGGAAAGTTGGTCATGGCCTGTATGACGCCGGTAGCCGATGCGATGCGTATATCGCTGGACGCCGAACACGCGCGGCAATTTCGCAGTGATAATATCGAGCTGCTGATGACCAATCATCCTCACGACTGTCCGGTCTGCGAAGAAGGCGGCGAATGCCACTTGCAGGATATGACGGTGATGAGCGGGCATACCGTTCGCCGTTACCGCGGCCTGAAACGAACCCATAACAACCAGGATCTCGGCCCGTTTATCAATCACGAAATGAACCGCTGCATTGCTTGCTACCGTTGCGTGCGTTTCTATGACGAGTATGCCGGAGGCAAGGATCTTCAAGTCTTGGGCATGCACAACAACGTTTATTTCGGCCGTTTTGAGGATGGCGCGCTGGAAAGCGAGTTCAGCGGTAACCTGGTCGAAGTTTGTCCGACCGGGGTTTTTACCGACAAAACGCTCAGCACTCATTATGTAAGAAAGTGGGATTTACAAAGCGCGCCATCGGTTTGCGTCCATTGCGGCCTGGGCTGCAATACCGCTCCCGGCGAGCGCTACGGAGAACTCAGGCGGGTTATCAACCGCTATAACAGCGAGATTAACGGCTATTTTCTTTGCGATAGAGGGCGTTTTGGTTACGCTTTTGTTAACAGCCACGAGCGCATCCGGAAGCCGAAACTCAAAGGCTATCCCGATCTCACTGTCGATACCGCCGAAAGTTATTGCCGCAATCTATTGAAAACCGCCAAACCACCGATAGGCATTGGTTCGCCTCGTGCTTCGCTGGAAGCCAATTTTGCATTGCGCACGCTGGTCGGCGAAGAAAACTTCTTTCTTGGCTTGGATAACACCGAACATGCCTTACTGAATGCGATTGTCGAGCTGATGCTTGACGGCGGTATCCATTCGCCTTCGTTGCGTGAAGTCGAACAAGCCGACGCGGTGTTGATTCTCGGCGAAGATGTGACTCACAGCGCCCCAAGGCTGGCGCTTTCATTGCGGCAGGCGGCGCGCACAGCATCATTTGGACTGGCCGGGACCCTGCATGTATTGCCCTGGCAGGATGCGGCGGTCAGGAATCTGGACGGGCAGGCCTTGACGCCGGTATTCATTGCAAGTGTTTGCGCAACACGCCTGAATGATGTGGCCACCGGCACTTATCAAGGCAGCCCGGAACACATTGCCCGTCTTGGCTTTGCGATCGCTCATGCTCTGGATCAGTCGGCTCCCGCGCCTGAGGCCTTAAGCGATAACGAGCAATCGTTGGCAGCAAGCATCGCCGACAGCCTGAAACAGGCAAAACGCCCGTTGATCGTGTCGGGAACAGGTTGCTCCAGCCTTGCCGTTATTCAGGCGGCCTACAACGTCGCCAAGGCGCTGCCGTCAATAAACAAACAGCTGACTTTTACTGTTCCGGAATGCAACAGTCTCGGCTTGGCAATGATCGGCGGAAAGCCTTTAGCGCAAGCTTTCGAACGCGTCGGCAACGGTTTGGCTGACAGCATGGTGATTCTTGAGAACGATCTTTACCGGCGTGCGCCGAGCCGAAAGGTGGACTTGTTTTTGCAGCTTGCCGATCATGTCGTGGTTATCGATAGCCTGGAAAATAAAACCACAGGACACGCCGAACTGGTGCTGCCGGCGTCGACTTTCGCCGAATCCGAAGGCACTCTGGTCAATAACGAAGGGCGGGCTCAGCGTTATTTTCCGGTTTACCCGGCAACAGAGTCTGTGCGCGGCAGCTGGCAGTGGCTGACGCGCATGATCGAAGATTGCCAATGGCCGCATCACGATGCGCTTACCGCCGCTTGCGCAAGCGCATTTCCCTCTCTTGCCGATATTATCCAGGCCGCACCGGGAGCGGATTACACGGTCAAAGGCAGCAAGATACCCCGGCAACCCCACCGCTACAGCGGCCGTACCGCGATGCATTACGACGTCAGCGAACCCCGCCAACCGCATGATACGGAAACGCCGTTCGCTTTTTCGATGGAAGGCAATAGCGCACAAGTTCCACCGGCTTTATTGCCGGTCATTTGGGCGCCGGGCTGGAATTCCAATCAGGCGATCAACAAATTCCAGCAACAAACCGGCGGTTCTTTGCAGGATGGCGACGGCGGGGTGCGATTGATTGAAGCAGCCGGTAGCCTGCCTTGGTTCAGCGACATTCCGACCGGATTTATACCAACACCGGGCCGATGGCGAATCATAGCGTTGCCGCATATTTTCGGCAGCGAGGAGTTAAGCCTGCATTCGCCGCCTGTGCTCGAACGATTGCCGCCTTTTTGCGTCTTGCTGAATCCTTTGGATAGTGAGGCATTGGGAGTCGATACCGGCGAGCAAGTGGAAATCAGCAATCTCGCAGGAACCCCGCTTATGACAGTTCCGGTACAGATCGAGCCGACATTGCCCAGCGGCCTATTGGCAATAACAGCGGGATTCCCTAGATTCCAGTCGATGAAAAGCCAGGCTGAGGTCACGGTAAAAAAAGTGAATCAGGAGGATCTGCTATGAATGAAGGCCTGGGCGATGCAGCCGACATCATCGGTATTTTAGTGTCTATGATTTTCGTTGCAGCTATGCTGGTTTGGGTCGAACGACGCCTGTTGGCAGTCTGGCAGGATAGGCTGGGCCCCAACCGGGTCGGGCCGTTCGGCTTAATGCAGGTGGCCGCGGACATGATCAAGATGATTTTCAAGGAGGACTGGATACCGCCTTTTGCCGACAAGCCGGTATTCGTACTGGCGCCGACTATCGTATTCATTACCATGCTGACCGGTTTTGCCGTGATTCCTTTTGCGCCGGGCGTCGGCATCATCGATTTTAATTTCGGACTGCTTTATTTTTTGGCGCTGTCCTCGCTGTCCGTCTACAGCGTCGTGCTGGCGGGTTATGCGTCCGGCAACAAATACTCGCTGCTCGGCGGCCTTCGCGCTGCGGCGCAGACAGTCAGCTACGAGGTATTCATGGGGATTTCCGTGATGGGCGTGGTGATGCTGGCCGGTACGTTCAACTTAAGGGAAATTGTCGAAGCCCAACGCGACGGCTGGTTCATTATTCCTCAGTTTTTCGGTTTTATTATTTTCCTGATTGCGGTCGTCGCGGAAAGCCGCCGGACGCCGCTTGACCTACCGGAAGCAGAGCAAGAGCTGGTGGCAGGCTTTCATACCGAATATTCAGGCATGAAATTCGGCATGTTCTTCGTCGGCGAGTATCTGTCCATTACGCTCAGCTCGGCGATGATTGTGACGCTTTTTTTCGGCGGCTGGTTGGGGCCCTGGTTGCCGCCGCTGCTGTGGTTTGGCCTGAAAACCGCTGTCGGCATCATGTTCTTTATTTTGTTGAGGGGTTCGTTGCCGCGGCCTCGCTACGACCAATTGATGGCCTTCGGCTGGAAAGTGCTGCTGCCGGCGGCGTTGTTGAATTTGCTGGTGACTGGCGGTGTCGTCTTGTCATTGCAAGGTTAAGGCGATGTCAGGTTTATTCACTACGAAGACACGAAGTTTATGTTTCGCACTAGTTCCCAAGCTCCAGCTTGGGAATTCAGTACCGGAAGCTCCAGCTTCCCGTTTCGCGAAGCTGGAGCTTCGCCCTCTGGGTTCCCAAGCTGGAACTTGGGAACCAGCGCAAAAAGGGATAAAACGATGCTAAGTCAACTGCGATCATTATGGGAAGTTTTTAAGCATACGTTCGTCAAACCGGATACGGTCGAATACCCGGAACAGAAACCGGCGTTGTTTCCCCGCTACCGGGGGCGCATTGTGCTGACCCGCGATCCTGACGGCGAGGAGCGCTGTGTCGCCTGCAATTTATGCGCGGTAGCTTGCCCTGTGGATTGCATTGCTTTGCAGAAAACAGAGGACGAGGACGGCCGCTGGTATCCAGAGTTTTTCCGTATCAATTTTTCCCGCTGCATTATGTGCGGATTTTGCGAGGAAGCCTGTCCGACCAATGCGATTCAACTAACGCCTGATTTCGAAATGTGCGAATACGACCGGCAGAGCATGGTTTACGAAAAGCAGCATTTGTTGATTGATGGCACCGGAAAATATCACGATTACAATTTTTACCGTGTTGCCGGTATGACCGTCTTCGGTAAAGCCAAGGGGCAGGCCGAAAACGAAGCGCCGCCGGTTGATGTGAAAACCTTGTTACCTTGATGTGAAGAGCTTTTATCGTTCCCACGCCGGAGAGACTGTGAAAGTATTTTTGAAAATATGACGCATACTATTTTAGTGACTTCTAAGTCATTGTTTTATTCATGTGGGAGGGGCTTTAGCCCCGACTTTCGGGGCTAAAGCCCCTCCCACATGAATACTTTCACAGTCTCCGGAGTGTGGGAACTATTAATTATCCTGATCGGGAGGTCATGATGGCGTTGATTTTGTTTTACATCACTTCCGCCGTTGCGGTTTTCGCTACGACGATGATGATCACCCGGCTCAATGCGGTACATGGTTTGCTGTACCTGATTTTGTCCCTGCTCGCCGTTGGTGTGCTGTTCTTTCTGTTAGGGGCGCATTTTGCCGCCGTACTGGAAGTGATTATTTACGCCGGGGCGATTATGGTTTTGTTTGTTTTCGTGATCATGATGCTCAATCAAGGCCAAGAGACTATTGAGCAGGAACGTGCTTGGCTGGAACCGGGCATCTGGGTTGGGCCATCGCTGTTGGCTTTGATTCTGTTAATCGAAATGCTGGTCATCGTCGTGTCCGGCGGTGATGCCGAAACCGGTTACATCGTAAGCGCCAAGCAAGTGGGCATTGTATTGTACGGCCCTTATCTGTTGGCCGTGGAACTGGCTTCGATACTGCTGCTTGCCGGGCTGGTCGGCGCTTATCACGTGGCAAAACCGATACTCAATGCGGCAAATTCGGGGAGAAAATCATGAACGGAATTCCGATGGAGCATGGCTTGTTGCTGTCAGCAGTGCTGTTTGTGTTGGGGCTGATCGGGGTGTTGGTGCGGCGTAACCTGATTATGATTTTGATGTCGATGGAAGTCATGTTCAACGCTACCGGCTTGGCTTTTATTGTGGCGGGGTCTCGTTGGGGGCAGGCGGACGGGCAAATCATGTTCCTGCTGATATTAACGCTGGCTGCGGCTGAAGTGGGGGTCGGTTTGGGATTGGTGCTGCAAGTTTTCCGCCGTTTCCAAACGCTGGATGCGGATTCGCTGAATCAGATGAAAGGGTAGGGGATGACAATGATCGAATTGCCGGTATCTGTGCTGTTGTTTTTGTTCTTTCTCGTTCCCATGCGGCCCGTCACTGCCATTAAGTTAAGCAGATTGACACTCCGTAGGAGCGGGCCATGCCCGCGACATTTGGACAGCGATTGCAGGCTTTTAGCTCTTTCATCGCGGGCACGGCCCGCTCCTACAATACTTAGCTTAATGGCAGTGGCGCAGCGCGTGGGAACGAGGAGCGAGGATAGGCGATGGACATGATCGAACTGCTAAGCTGGATACCGTTATCTCCATTTCTGGGGTTTTTAATTCTGGTACTGGCAGGCGAATGGCTTCCCAGGCCAGTGATTGCCTGGGTCGGAGTTGGTACCGTGGCGGTTTCGGCGGTGTTGGTTGCCCTGGTCGGAGCAGAATTCCTGAACGGAACGATGGAACCTGACCGCACGGTATTAGGATACTGGATGGAAATCGGCGAGCTGTCGATACCTATCGGTTTTTATCTCGACGCGTTGTCGGTCACGATGTTGTTTGTCGTTACCGGCGTCGGCTTTTTAATTCATCTGTATTCTGCCGGATTTATGGCGGACGATCCCGGCTATGCGCGCTTTTTCGCCTATATGAACCTGTTTGTGTCCGCGATGTTGGTGTTGGTGCTGGCGGATAATCTGCTGTTGCTTTTTCTGGGCTGGGAAGGCGTCGGGCTGGGCAGCTATCTGCTGATCGGCTTCTGGTATGAAGACCCGAACAACGGCTATGCCGCACGCAAGGCATTCGTGATGACACGGATAGGGGACACGGCTTTATTGATTGGATTGTTTTTATTGTTTACAGAGCTGCATACGTTTGATATTCAGCAGCTGATGCTGCGTGCAACGAGCCAGTGGCTTCCGGGCGCGCTGTTGCCAGTAGTCGCCGCGGCCTTGCTGCTGGGTGGAGCGCTCGGTAAATCCGCGCAATTGCCGCTGCAATCCTGGCTGCCCGACGCTATGGCAGGTCCTACGCCGGTTAGCGCGTTGATTCATGCCGCCACGATGGTCACTGCGGGCGTTTACCTGATTGCCAGAACGAATGCTTTGTTCATGATGGCGCCGTCGGTTCAGTTCGCGGTTGCAGTGATCGGGACGGTCACCTTATTGATGGCGGGTTGCTCCGCGCTGGCCCAGACCGACATCAAGCGCATTCTGGCTTATTCAACCATCAGCCAGATCGGTTATATGTTTCTTGCGTTAGGCGTCGGCGCTTGGTCGTCGGCGATTTTTCACCTGCTGACTCATGCTTTTTTTAAAGCGTTATTATTCCTCGCCGCAGGTGCGGTTATTTTCTGTTTTCATCACGAGCACAATATTTTCAAGATGGGCGGATTGCGTAGAACCATGCCTCTGGCTTTTTTGAGTTTTTTGATCGGCAGCGCCGCTTTATCCGCATTGCCTTTTACTTCCGGTTTTTACAGCAAACACGAGATTTTGTCGTCAGTTTACAGCGTCTCTCCGGGTTTATGGGCGGCCGGTTGCCTGGGCGCAATAATCACCGGCCTCTACAGCTTTCGTCTGGTTTTCGTGGTATTTTTCGGCGTTCAATCTCAAGCCGTTGAAAAGCGGCTTGGTTGGCGTTTGAGCCTGCCGCTGGTCTTGCTGAGTGCGTTGGCCCTGTTTGGCGGTATGTTGAGAATCTCCCTGGATTCTGTATTTCCGGCTTTGCTGAATCCCGATCACGGTTTCAGTCTTGTGTCCGTCATTACCGTTGCGTCGCCTTTTGTCGGTTTGCTGATAGCGATGCTGTTTTATCTTGACGACGGCTATTCTGTTCAGCGTCTCGTCGGCCCCGGCCAAGCAAACCGAATACGGATAGTCTGTTTTAACGGCTGGGGCATTGATGCGTTGTATGACACCTTAGTGCTACGGCCCTTTAAAACCATCGCCAAACTGAATAAAAACGATGTGGTGGATCGCATCTACACAACGATAGTCTCGCTCAGCCGGGGAGGGCACTTGATGTCCAGCGCGTTACAGACCGGGACTATCCGTGGCTACATCTCATCGATAGCATTCGGCACTGTGGTCATTATCGCTATAGGATGGCTGTCATGATATTGCTTGTGCTGATCTGCGTTTTGCTGCTGGGAGGATTTGCCGCCTGGTTGTCGGCGCGCTGGAGTCCGGGCGCGCCGCGTTGGCTTGCAGTCATTGTCCTTATCGTTGAGGCCCTGTTGCTGATAGTGCCGTATTCGGTGGCGGAACAGTCGAACGGTTTTCCATCCACTTGGTTCGGCGATTTTTATGCGCCGTGGATTCCTCGTTTTGGTATCCATTTTCATTTGGCGATGGATGGCCTGAGCCTGCTTTTAATAACGCTGACGGTGTTACTTGGGTTTATGGCGGTCAGCAGTTCCTGGACCGAAATCACGAATCGTCAGGGCTTTTTTTTCTTTAATCTGCTGGCGTGTCTGGCCGGAACCGTCGGTGTATTTCTCGCGCTCGACCTGTTCCTGTTTTTTTTCTTCTGGGAATTGATGATCATCCCGATGTATTTTCTGATCAGTATCTGGGGTCATGAAAGCCGGACGTATGCGGCAGTCAAGTTTTTCATTTTCACGCAGGTGAGCAGTCTGTTGATGTTGCTGGCAATCGTGTCGTTGGTGCTGATTCACCATAACAATAGCGGTATCTATAGTTTCGATTATTTTGACTTGCTTAATATTGCGCTTAACCCCGATGCCGCATTCTGGCTGATGCTGGGCTTTTTTATCGCGTTTACGGTCAAGCTGCCTGCGGTGCCTTTTCATACCTGGTTACCGGACGCGCATACCCAGGCGCCAACCGGAGGCAGCGTGATCCTGGCCGGGGTCATGCTTAAGACCGGCGCTTACGGCCTGCTGCGCTTTGTCATACCGTTGTTTCCGGAAGCGGCGCATCAATTTGCGCCGGTTGCGATGACCTTGGGAGCGGTCAGCGTACTTTATGCGGCGGCCATGGCTTTTGCCCAGTCCGACCTGAAACGGCTGATTGCTTATACCAGCGTCAGCCACATGGGCTTTATCCTGTTGGGGATCTTTTCGTGGAATTTGCTCGCGTTACAAGGTTCGGTCATCACGATGCTGGCTCACGGTATTAGCGCGTCGGCATTGTTTATGATTGCCGGGGCTTTGCAAGAACGCCTGCATACCCGTGAAATGGAAAACATGGGCGGACTCTGGCCGGTATTGCCCAAGCTGTCGGCATTGACGCTATTGTTTGCGTTGGCTTCGCTGGGTCTTCCAGGATTGGGCAACTTCATTGGCGAATTTCTGGTATTGCAGGGAGCTTTCAGCGTCAATATGTTGTTGACTTCGGTGACCACCTTGGTGCTGATTTTGGCGCCGGTTTATGCGCTTTGCATGATGCAAAAAACTTTTTACGGTCCGCGTTATCAACATTCTGCTTTGGCCGATTTCAATCGGCGCGAATGGCTATCGTTGGGCTTGCTGGTGCTCGCCACTGCCTGGCTTGGTTTGAGTCCTCAAGCCGTATTGAATGTCTCGGCTCCGGCAATGCAAAGTTCTATTGAGATGGAGCGCTGATGAATATTAACCAGCTTTTCGCGCTTGCGCCTATCATCACGCTTGCCGGAACTGCAATAGCGATAATGCTCGGCATTGCTATCAGGCGGAATTTTGTGTCGTCCTGCGCCATTGCCGCGATCGGAATCGTTATATCACTGGCCGCGTTGGGTCTTGTCTGGCGTCAAATTCCGGTTCAGGCCACTGTATTGATGCTGATGGATGCTTATGCCCTGTTCTATATGGCGCTGTTGCTGTCGGCGGGTTTGGCGGTGCTGGGGCTTTGTTACGACTATTTCAAAGCGCGTGAAGGAGAAAACGAAGAACTCCCGTTGCTGCTGCTGACCGCGCTGCTGGGCGCTTCAGTGCTGGTCTGCAGCAGTCATTTTGCAAGCTTTTTTGTCGGTCTTGAAATACTCAGTATTTCCCTGTTTGTGCTGATCGGCTATCCGCTTAATCAGGCACGGCCGTTGGAGGCAGCGATTAAATACCTGGTCTTGTCCGGCGTGTCTTCGGCTTTCCTGCTGATGGGCATGGCGTTGATCTATGCGCAATGCGGCGAACTTTCATTCAGCGGCATCGGGGGGTATATGACAAGTCGGCAGGATATGAACGCGATGGTTTTGAGCGGAATACTCCTGATCGTGGCCGGGCTGGGTTTTAAGCTCTCCCTGGTGCCTTTCCATTTGTGGACGCCTGATGTCTATGAGGGCGCGCCCGCGCCGATCACCGCATTTATCGCGACAGTTTCCAAAGGTGCTGTTTTCGCTCTGTTGCTGAGGTTTTTTATCAGCACCTATAGCTATGATTACGCGCCGTTACTAAATGTTTTCGGTGTTATTGCCGGTTTATCCATACTGGGCGGTAACCTGCTGGCGCTGCTGCAAAATAATGTTAAGCGTTTGCTGGCTTATTCGTCTATCGCTCATATGGGGTATCTGTTGGTTGCATTCGTTGCAGGCGGCAGCATTTCTTCGGTATTGGTCGTTGAGTCGGTTTCTTTTTATCTGCTGGCTTATTTCATTACTACGATTGGCGCTTTCGGGGTTGTTTCGGTGCTTTCAACGCCGGAAACGGAAGCGGATGATCTGTCTTTTTATCGCGGGCTGTTTTGGCGAAGACCGTGGCTGGCGGCGATTTTTACGCTGATGCTGATTTCGCTGGCGGGTATTCCGCTGACTGCCGGTTTCATCGGCAAATTCTATATTTTTACCAGCGCAGCTGAGGGCCGGTTATGGGGATTGCTGGTCGCGGTTATTGTCGGGAGCGGCCTGGGGCTTTATTACTACTTGAGAATTATCGTTGTGATGTCGACGAATGTCGAAGCTACAGGGATTAAACCCGCACAAGATTGGATTTCCAATGCCATACTCGCTGTTTTAACGATGCTGTTGGTCTGGCTTGGTGTTTATCCGAGCCTGCTGGTCAATGTGATTCAATCGGTATCCTAATGGATGGAAGCCGATCGTCATAATTTTCAATCAAGACGGCTTAAATTATTATAAAATAACTGTCGACTTCTTCCGTATTTTGCCATTAACGCCTCATCATTGCGGTTTTTTTGGTGCCGGTATTTAAATAAAAAAGGAACAATATGAAAAAAACAACAATGATTACTGCATTAACTACGGTGTTATTACTTGCCGGATGTGCATGTGTAAGCACCGAATACAAGGCGTTTCAGGGAGTGCGGGAAGGGATAATAGACGGTAAGGGCGGATCTAAGGTCGTTGTTGACGGCATGGAGATTTGGGATAGCGGTGAACCCCCGCGTAAATTCAAGATAATGGGTTTTATTGATGATAATCGTGGAGCCGGCTGGATGTATACGCACGCTACGTCGTCTGTTCGTGACGATATAGTGGAAAAGGCTCGTGAGGCAGGTGGCGACGCTGTGATTAAAATGAACACTCAGTCTCAGCTGGCGGAATTTTACAAGGCAGGCGGCGCATCGGTTAACGTTTATGGCAGTTACCCCAGCACCGTTTACGGTTCATCCGAAAGAAGTTTGTCAAAATATGCGGTTATTAAGTATTTGAAATAAAAGCCGAAGCTGCTTGCATCTTAAGGACAATGCGGCTGGTTTAAAACCGATGTGACAAAAAAGCCGGGTAATACCGGCTTTTTTGTGCCTAAAATTCAGGCAAGTGATCAAGCTTAAAATGGCGGCGATAGGTGGATTTCAATATCCGGCAGGTTCAGATGTCAATTAAAACAACCCGCGATAATCCGATCGGCTATAACCTGATCCGGCGATTATAGGAAAATTTTGATGATGGGATTTTTACCGTTGGTTTTTGTTAATAGAGTGACGTTGTCAATGATCGATTGATCCACAATACAATGTCTAATATAAGGCTCGCTGCCGAAATGAATGCTATCCACTTTCATACCGAGTTTCAGTTGGGGCAATGAAATTTCAACAATTGTGGAAGCATGGAGTTTATTATTCTTGGTATTAAGCAAGAGGCCTTTTCTCCATTTTTCTGTAGCGACAGCCAGTAATTTCGATTTGACCAGTGCATCCTTGAGTTCTTCAACGGTTGCACCTTTGAGTACATTAATGAAAACGTCCACAACATCAGGGTCATAGTTGCTTCCTTTGCGAATTATTAACTGGCTGAGTGCGGCGTCGACAAACATCTCTTTACCTGTCATTGAACCGTCCAGATAAAAAATATAATCACTGACCACGCTGAGAATACGGGATCCCAACGGAATGGCCTGTTCAACCAATCCGTCGGGAAAGCCGTCGCCGTTATAGTGTTCGTATTGATTCCGGATTAAAGTGGTCGCTCCTTTAAATTGCTTCAATCCATGCAATAAAATCTCTCCTTCTATCGCATGCCCTAAATAGCGATATTTGTCGACGGTAGACATTGAATAAAAAGGCTTATTCAGCAATTTATCCGGCAAAGTTATCTTGCCGAGTTGTATCAGTAACCCGGCATAGAGAAGATCTCCTTTTTCTTCCGCACCCATATCCAAGCCACCTGCAATCAGCAAGGCTTTTTCAGCGATGTATTTTGATTTTCCGCTTTTAATGTTCGGATGCGATTCAATAATACGCGAGAGTTTTTTGACGAACTCAATATCCAGTTTTTTTAGGCTCGAGTCTGCCGGGTCAAGATGTTGCGTAGTATTTTTGAACTGTTCGATATATTTTTTGACGGGATCTACCATTTGTTATGTACTTTTAAAGGGCATTCAAACAAACAACATAAGATGTAACCAAATCCGGTGAAAGCCATAAATCACCGATGATAGGGATAACTCTAATCATCCATTCTATACTTATACATGGAATAGTTGGCGGGTGGTGCGACTTTTTTAGAAGTTAGCCAATTGCGCCATTTTTATTTCAGGCATAAAAAAAGACCTTGGAAATATCCCAAAGTCTTGATTTATTTGGTGGCGATAGGTGGACTTGAACCACCGACCCCGGGGTTATGAATCCCGTGCTCTAACCAGCTGAGCTACATCGCCATTTGGGCAGGTCTTTTGAAGAGCTGGAATTATAAGTACCCGCTCTTACTTTGTCAAACGTTGAATCTGAAATGCACTACATCACCATCTTTAACGATATAGTCCTTGCCTTCAAGCCGCCATTTTCCGGCGTCTTTGGCGCCCTGTTCGCCTTTGTAATCGATGAAATCCTGATAGGCAATGACTTCGGCGCGAATAAAGCCTTTTTCAAAGTCGCTGTGAATAACGCCGGCCGCCTGGGGCGCGGTCGCGCCTACCGGGATAGTCCAGGCCCTGACTTCTTTTACTCCGGCAGTGAAGTAGGTCGCAAGGTTCAGCAGTTTATATCCGGCTCTTACAACACGGTTTAAGCCGGGTTCTTCGAGTCCCAGATCATCAAGGAATTCCTTCTTTTCGTCTTCATCCAACTGGACTATTTCCGCTTCTATGGCGGCGCAGATCGGCACTACCATCGCACCTTCCTTGTCCGCCAGCACTTGCACTTTATCCAGTAATGGATTGTTCTCGAAACCGTCATCCTGAACATTGGCGATGTACATGGCCGGTTTGAGCGTCATTAAACACAGGTCTCGAATCAGGGCTTTTTCATCATCGGTTAATGGCAGGGTTCGCGCAGGCTCACCCGAATCCAATTGCTTGAAAACTTTTTCCAGTACATCTTTTTTCGCCTGTTCGTCTTTGTTGCCGGTTCGGGCGGCTTTGGTCGCACGTAACAGGGCTTTTTCAACGGAAGCCATATCGGCCAGCGCCAATTCTGTATTGATGACTTCGATGTCGGAAAGAGGATCGATTTTTCCGGCAACATGGATGACGTTATCATCATGAAAGCAGCGTACAACATGGGCTATCGCATCGGTTTCACGAATATTGGCTAAAAACTGGTTGCCCAATCCTTCGCCTTTCGATGCGCCGGCCACCAGTCCTGCAATGTCTACAAACTCAATCGTGGTAGGCAATACGCGTTCGGGTTTTACAATTTCCGCCAGCTTGTCCATTCGGCTGTCAGGCACGGGAACAACGCCTACATTGGGATCAATGGTGCAAAAGGGGTAGTTTTCGGCCGCGATTTTTGCACGGGTTAATGCATTAAATAAGGTTGATTTCCCAACATTGGGTAAACCGACGATTCCACAATACAGCGCCATAGAGTTCTCTGAGATTTTTAATAAGAAGTGAGTGCAGCAAGATATCAAGCCGAAACAAAGGGGATTATACAAGCTATAGCTTTAATCTAAAAAACTTAAACAAGTAAACAGTGAGTAGATTGAATAAAGCCTCGCGTAATCCATGTGATCGGAGTGCTGTTGAAGTTGTGTTTTTTCTTCACGCTCTTCGTAGTAAATGCCCCAACAAATCGCTAAACTACCGTCTTGCTCACCGCCAAGATAAATACTTCATGCTAAAACAAACGCCAATTTACAATTTGCATCTTGAGCTGGGCGCCAGGATGGTGCCGTTTGCCGGCTATTTTATGCCGGTGCAATACGGCAACGGTACGCTACATGAACATCTGCATTGCCGCAGCCATGCCGGTTTTTTCGACATCTCCCACATGGGGCAGTGTCTGATTCTGGGCGATGATGCGGTTCATGAGCTTGAACAGCTGGTACCCGGCGATATTGTCGGACTTAAATCCGGCCAGCAAAAATATACGGTATTAACCAATGATAATGGCGGCATTATGGATGACATTGTCATTACCCGTATTGATACAGGTTTCATGATCATTGTGAATGCCGTTTGCAAAGACAAAGATTTTAAGTATTTATATAATCGATTATCCGGCCGCTGTTGTTTTAATGAACTGACGGGCCAGGCCTTATTCGCATTGCAAGGGCCTGCGGCCGCATCAGTGATGCAAAAATTTTCGCCGCAAGCCGCTGAACTTTCCTTTATGCAAGCGTGCGGTACCTATATTGAAGGCATAAAATGTAACATCAGCCGTAGCGGCTATACCGGCGAAGACGGTTTTGAAATACTGGTCGGCCATCATTATGCCGAACAACTTGCCCGCCTGTTGCTGGCCGAAGACGATGTGGAACCGATAGGTTTGGCGGCCAGGGATTCCTTGCGCCTGGAAGCGGGTCTATGCCTTTACGGCCATGAACTGAATGAATCGATTACCCCGGTAGAGGCAGGTCTTGAGTGGCTGCTTAAAAAAGGCGATAGCCAATTTCCTGGAGCCGACAAAATTACGGCCCAGTTGCAAAACGGGCCGGAAAAAATCCGTGTCGGTTTGTTGGTCGACGGCAAAATACCCGTGCGGGAAGGCAGCGTCATCTGTAACAGCGAAGATATTGCCGTAGGCTATGTGACCAGCGGCAATTTCTCTCCCAGTTTGAGGCGGCCGATAGCGATGGCGCTGCTTGATCCGTATACCGTTGACTTGGGTAGTCCGCTACATACTATGGTCCGTGATCACAATATTACGGTTAACGTGACGCCATTGCCTTTTATCCCCCATCGCTATCATCGATAAAATTATGTCCTTATCCCGCCCTGGCTTGGCGCAACTGGAAATGCGCGGTAACTTTATCAACCGTCACATCGGCCCCAATCCGCAGCAAATCAAGGACATGCTGACAGCGCTGGGTATCAATGAACTGGAAGACATTATCGAGCTGGCCTTTCCTGCCAATATCCTGAATCATGAACCGTTAAAACTGACCGAAACGATCAGTGAGCGCGCAGTGATCAAACACCTGCGCAAAATGCGCGAGCGCAATAAAGTATTCACCTCGATGATCGGCATGGGCTATTACGATACCGTCATGCCCGCGGTGATTAAACGCAATGTGCTGGAAAACCCGGCCTGGTATACGGCTTACACGCCTTATCAGGCCGAAGTCAGCCAAGGGCGGCTGGAAGCATTGCTTAACTTTCAGCAAGTCATCATCGATTTAACCGGCATGGAGCTTGCCAACGCCTCGCTGCTCGATGAAGCCACCGCAGCGGCTGAAGCGATGACTATGTCGCGGCGCTTGTCCAAAAGCACAGCTAACAGCATTTTTGTCGATAGGGATTGCCACCCGCAGACCATTGCCGTGATCAAGACCCGCGCCCGCTCCCTGGGCTATGAGGTTATTGTCGCCGATCCTTACAAAGATCTGGAGCAACACGATTTTTTTGCGCTGCTGGTGCAGTATCCGGGCTGCAAAGGTGAAATCAAAGACTTGGCCGCGATTACCGCCATAGCCCAGGCCAAATCGGCCTTAGTCACAGTCGCGGCGGATTTATTGGCGCTGGTATTGCTTAAACCGCCTGCCGAATTCGGCGTCGATATCGTAGTCGGCAACTCCCAGCGTTTTGGCGTACCGATGGGTTACGGCGGTCCTCATGCCGCCTATTTTGCGACCAAGGACGAATACAAACGCTCGGTACCCGGCCGCATTATCGGCGTCTCCAAAGACAGCCACGGCCAGCCGGCGTTGCGCATGGCGTTGCAAACCCGCGAGCAGCATATCCGCCGGGATAAGGCCACCAGCAATATCTGCACATCCCAAGTGCTGCTTGCGGTGATTGCCGGATTTTATGCGGTTTATCACGGCGCGGAAGGCTTGCGTTTGATTGCAGGCCGGGTGCATCGCTACGCACAAATCCTGGCCGCAGGAATAACCCAACTGGGTCATCAGGTGCTTAGCGAGTGTTATTTCGATACCTTGATTATCAGCACGCCGAACCGGGCAAAACGCATCGCCGCGCAGGCGACAGAAGCCAGTATCAACCTGCGTGTTATCGATGCGGACCATATCGGCATCTCGTTGGACGAAACCACCACGCGGGAAAACTTGAGAGACGTTTGGCAGGTTTTCGCATCCGCCACTGCCGATCTTCCAGACATCAACGGTCTGGATGCGACACTCGGCGAATGTATTCCCGAAGCCTTGTTACGCAACGATCAAATCCTGCAACACCCGGTTTTCGACCGCTATCATTCCGAAACCGAAATGATGCGTTATATGCGCAGGCTGGCCAGACGCGATATAGCGCTGGACCGCTCGATGATACCGCTGGGTTCCTGCACGATGAAGCTGAACGCCGCGACGGAAATGCAGACCATTTCTTATTATGAATTTAACGCATTGCACCCGTTCGCGCCGCTGTACCAGACCCACGGCTACCAACAAATGTTTGCCGAGCTGGAAGACATGCTGTGCGACCTGACCGGCTTTGATGCGTTTTCGCTGCAACCCAACGCCGGCTCCCAAGGCGAATACACCGGCCTTTTAGTCATCCGCAAATACCATGAAGTCAGGGGACAATCGCAACGCAACATCTGCCTGATCCCGGCTTCCGCACACGGCACCAATCCGGCCAGCGCTACGATGGCGGGGCTTAAAGTCGTGGTGGTCGCCTGCGATGAAAACGGCAACGTCAGCCTGGATGATTTGCGCGCGAAAACCGCCGAATACCATGACACGCTGGCCGCGTTAATGATTACCTATCCGTCCACGCACGGCGTGTTCGAGCAGGCGTTCCGCGAAATCTGCGACTTGATCCACCAGCATGGCGGACAGGTTTATCTGGACGGCGCCAACTTTAATGCGCTGGTCGGCTTGAGTCGTCCCGGCAAAATCGGTGCCGATGTCGCGCATCTTAACCTGCATAAAACCTTCTGCATTCCGCATGGCGGCGGCGGTCCCGGCGTCGGTCCGATAGGCGTGGGCGCGCATCTGGCCCCGTTCCTGCCCGATCATCCGGTTGTCGATGGCGTTAATCCTGCCAAAGGCGAGCACGGCACCATAGGCACGGTATCCGCCGCACCCTGGGGATCGGCCAGCATCTACACCATTTCCTGGGCCTATATCGCGATGATGGGCGCAGCCGGGTTAAAACGCGCAACATTGACCGCGATCTTGAACGCCAATTACATAGCCAAACGTCTAGCGCCCTATTACCCGATTTTATACACAGGCAAAAACGGCTGGGTCGCGCACGAATGCATCATCGATTGCCACGCCTTTAAAAAGACCTGCAACGTCACCGTCGAAGACATTGCCAAGCGCCTGATCGATTATGGTTTTCATGCGCCCACCGTGTCGTTTCCGGTCGCCGACACTTTGATGATAGAACCCACCGAAAGCGAAGATAAAGCCGAGATAGACCGTTTTTGCTCTGCATTAATCGCCATTCGCGAAGAGATTAAAGCCATTGAAACCGGCGAAGCGGACGCTGAAAATAACCTGTTGCATAATGCCCCGCATACCCACCGCTTGTTGCTGGAACAATGGACTCTGCCGTACTCGAAACAACAGGCTTTTTTTCCAAACAACCATCAGCATGACGATAAATACTGGCCGCCGGTCGGGCGTATCGACAATGTTTATGGCGACAGGCATTTGTTTTGCAGCTGTCCGCAGTGGCTGGATGAGGAGTAACTAATCAATAAAGAATTTCACCACGAAGACACGAAGAACACGAAGTTTTACGTAAGCATTTACAATACTTCGATGGTTTAATTTTTAATGAACCCAATAAATGATGTGGAGGGCAGCAAAGCGGAACTTAATAGTTATTTTTTTACCTTCGTGTTCTTCGTGTTTTCGTGGTGAATCAAACCCTTAATGGTGTCACTTTTCCGTTTAGGCGGTAATTCCGATAATCTTCCACAACCTGGGAGTGGTCGAATGCCAGCACAGCGGGGAGATTATCGAACGTAAAAATGCCGAAATTTTTTGCATCATCCGCTGCGCGCGGCATGCCGGTTGCTTCGGCAATATAGACCGCAGTGACGGTATGGTTGCGTGAATCACGTTCGGGATTGGAGTAAATGCCCAGTAAAGCCGTCAGGGTAATGTCGAGACAGGTTTCTTCCTTCGCTTCGCGAATCGCCGCATGCTCCACGGTTTCGCCGACATCGACAAAACCGCCCGGCACTGCCCAGCCATATGGCGGGTAGGCGCGCTCAATCAGCACAAACGGCCGCTCGGGTTGGTCGATCAATTCGATTAAAATATCGGCGGCCAGCAAAGGGGTGACGGGTTTTGGCATGTTATCTCCTAAAAATTGGTGTCAGTGGTTAAGATCTTAAGCTGAACAAATTAGGGATGAAATATACCATAGGAGTGCTTAAGCGAATTTTTTCACCACGAAGACACGAACAAAAAACATCAATTCGATCCGCTTAACCTTAATTGAAAAAAGCTCATGAACTGTCCCAAGTGCCGACACGACCTGTATGAACAAAGTGAAATCTGTCCTCATTGCGGCATCGTTTTTGAAAAATATCTGAAATATCATCCTGAACAGACGGCCCGGAAAGAAGTTCAAGCGCCCATTGTGACATTGTACGAAGAAGATGAAGCAAAGCCGTTAACACGGATTTTGTTTCGTCAGGAGCAGCCAGGCACATCGGCGTATTTAAGAGGCCAGTCGATTATTGTTTTGGGTCTCATGCTTTGGAGCTGGCAGCTTATCAGCCCATCTATCGAGAGCAACGCTGTTGGAAACTCTTTTTTGCATCTGGTCAACCTGCCTTTTCATGAGGCGGGACATATTATTTTCAGGCCATTCGGCGCATTCATCACTTCACTGGGCGGAACGCTGGGACAGCTGCTGATGCCGTCAATTTGCGCGGGCGTATTGTTACTCAAAACACGCGATCCGTTCGGTGCATCGGTAGCATTATGGTGGATCGGTGAGAATTTTCTGGATATCGCGCCGTATATGAACGATGCGCGGGCAGGGCAGCTGCCGCTAGTGGGCGGTAATTTCGGTCATTCGGCGCCCTATGGTTTTCATGACTGGCAGTATCTTCTGACCGAGTCCGGTCTTTTGCAATACGATCATTTTTTGGCTAAAACGGTCTTTGCGATAGGCGCTGTCATCATGTTGTTGTCGTTATTATGGAGCGGGCTTATGCTGATTAAGCGCTATAAACAATAAATCCGCCATGCTGAGCCTTTCGGCTTTGCTCAGGAGAGGAGAGCCTTGTCGAAGAATCAGCGCTTTAAGTGATGGCATGAAAATGCCCATCAACGCTTCCCCTTCGACAAGTCCAGTACAAATTAGTCCGGGTATCTGATAGATAACCGTGAACGATACAAAATTTCCGGCCGGAATAATAAGATCATTAATGAACTCTTTTTTCCAGTGAGATGCTGCCCGGCGCTTCGCAATACATGACCATCGTTATCAGTTCGGCGACATTTTCAGCCTGCATTTTTTCCATGATGCTTGCCCGGTGAACATCTACGGTGCGGTTGCTGATATTGAGTATTTTTGCGGATTCCTTATTGGAATGACTTTTGACGATCAGTCCCAGTACTTCTTTTTCCCTTGTGGTTAAATGATCGATGCGGTCCTGTATACGGCGTTTTTTGACAAATTCGTCACGGAATACGATGTCCTTTTTAATGGCTTCATTGATTCGTTCCAGCAATACATCGTGATTGAACGGCTTTTCCAGAAAATCGATAGCGCCGGATCTGAATGCTTTTGCCGAGTCGGCAATATCGGCATGACCGCTGATGAATATAATCGGAATATTGATATTTCTGTTCAATAATTCGCTCTGAAGTTCGTGGCCGGTCATCAACGGCATTCTGACATCCAATACCAGGCATCCCGGGTGATCAGGATTATAGTTATTCAAGAATGCCTCCGCAGATTCAAAACTCTTGACATCCTGTCCTGTTGATTCAATTAAGAGCGTTAGCGAGTCACGAATTGAGAATTCATCGTCGACTAAATAAACGAGAGGTGTTGGATTATTAATGCTCATCAGATTTACTCCGTATGGGTAGAATGAAATAGAAAGTCGTGCCTTTCCCAAGCTGACTATTGAAATGCAAGGTTCCATCATGGGCTTCGATAAGTGAACGGCTGATGGATAGTCCCATGCCCATGCCGTCCGCTTTAGTGGTGTAAAAAGGGGTTAATATTTTTTGTTGCTGGTCAGGATCAAGTCCAGGTCCGTTGTCTTTTACCCTGACCTGTATGCTGTCATTGAGCGTCATTCGACTATGGATGGCTATGTGGCGCTGTTGTTTCGGCGGCAATGTTTTTAAGGCATCAACACTATTTCGGAGCAGGTTGATGATGACCTGCTCAATTTGTACATGATCGACATTAAGAGGCGGCAGGTTATTTTCCAGCTCGAATGACAGCTTTATACAGTTTTGTTTAAGTTCGGGAATACACAGGCCGACAGCCTCATGAATCAAGTTATTAATTTCGGCGGTTGATCGATGTTTGGCATGGGATTTGACGAACTCCCGCATGCGATGAATGATCCTTCCCGCTCTTAAAGCCTGCTGCTGAGTTTTGTGCAAAATTTCGGTCAGTTTTACCAAGTCAGGATCGTCAGCGTTCATAAGGTTTAGGCTGACTTGCGTATAACTGGAAATCGCAGACAGGGGCTGGTTGACTTCATGAGCAATGCCGGAAGCCATTTCACCCATCAGTCCAAGGCGAGTGACATGGGCGAGTTCGTCCAGATGTTCCTTGTCTTGCTGTTCGCGGCTTTTGCGCAAACTCACATCGCGCACGATGTGGGTAAAATAATGCGCGTTATCGACCGAAAACTCCGCTATGGACATATCCAGAGGCACTATAAAACCGTTTTTGTGGGCACCCTCAACTTCCTGAATTTGACCGATCAGTTTGACGTCGTCGGGCGAGATGTAATCGTTCATTTCTCTTGACGATGACGGTATGAGTTGGCTAATACTGTAACCGACCAGCTCTTCCGGTTTATAGCCGAAAATTGTTTCTACTGCGGCATTCGCGGATACGATGATATTGGACATGTCGACAGTGATAATGCCTTCTACCGACGCATTAAAAATGGAGTTGAGCTTGGCTTCCCTTTCCAATAGTTGGTGCTTGGAACGGCGAAGCTCTTCAACTTTCTTCATTAGACTCAAATTGCTTACAATCAGTTCGCTGGTCTGTCTGCGAACTTTTTCTTCGAGCTTTTCATTAAGATAGGCGATAGTTTCTTGCGCTTGCTTGCGTTCGGTTATGTTATTAATGGTCAGGCATATCTGTAACGCGTTTTTTTCGTTGTAAACGACACTGGCGTAGCACTCAATATACGTTGGCAGTTTATTGTTACCGCTTGAGTGCGATACATCCGGGCAAAGTTGAAAGTACTTGCATTCTGGATGAGTGGGCGAGTCGCAGGAATTTCTGGTTTTGGTGCTATAAGCTTGGCTGGTTCTTTGGGTTAAAAGACGATGTATAAACAAATAATAATTATCCTGATCCAAAGGGTGGATAAATTTTCCTAATCTTTTGTTGATAAGCTCGTCTTTAGGACAACCCAGCAGGGTAGCGGCTGCAATATTGGCTTTTTCAATGATTCCGGTTTCAGTTAAGGTCAGGTAACCTACAGGCGATGAATCATAAAGTTGCGCGTAGGTATCGCGCGATGCAGTCAATTCCTGTTGCGCCCTGTTTAGCTCCTCATTCTGCATTTTCAGTTCTATTTGATGAACCTGAAAATCAAACAGCAGTTTTTGAATGTCATCGGTAGACATTTTGGCAATGTCGTTACCCGAGTGATGGATCATGGTTTCAGCTTGTTTTCGGATGGCTTCACGATGCTTATCCATCAAATTCTCTGCATTAGTGCATTCTTTGCACTCCAGATTTTCAGTATTCATATGCCCATTAGTTGACTTGCTCATAACCAGTGTCCGCTTCTGCACGTTAGCTAAATAAGATGATTCTCAAGAATAAACACGCCACTGTTCTTCAGAATTGGTATCTTAAGTTTTGTTAATTTTTCACAGTAATATATGTCAGGCTTTACAGAATCAGCCTTTTATTTTGTGAGTCTACTCTTACAATTTACAAAAAACTGTAATTTATAAGTTAGCTTGATATCCCTCTCATAATTCAAAATTATAAAACTGTTGAAATCTCTGGACATTTGGCAGGTATTGTAACTAAAGCAACTGTTTGATAAATCATTTGTGCGATGTTTTAAATTGTAAGCGTTAACAGATGCTAAGCGGCGCTGTTTTTAAGTGTCAATAATAATGTACGGCATTAACTAGTGGAAATACATAAGCAAAACTACTTAGGTATGCGTACGAATTTTGCAGTTATTTTCTTTGCTATAAGATCTAGCCATAAATTGATGAGCCGGGTTTTTAAGCGCCTTTTTATGCATAGCGGACAACACGGGCTGACTTGTCTATAAGCTAACGGGATCGTGTATAAAGGCTGTCGGGTTTCAGTCAATTTTTACAGGCCAACGCTGGAAAATCCGGAGAGTGATATGTCAACGATTGATTTAGAAGATGATATGCAGCAGCTGGGTACAAACTTGAAATATAAAATTTCCGGGATTGAGATTGAGCTGAAGGAAAAGCAATTTATGGCTGATGAGGATGAATATTATAAAGAAGTGAAAACCAAATCAAAGAAAAATGCGCACGCAGAAGATAAAGAAACCCAGATTTATTCATTGAAGTGAACGTTAAGATTGCGGAGTAGATTTGTTTTTGCAAAAGAGTATGACCGGGTTATTGGCCGCTCATACTGGCTGTAGCTTTTACGCAAAATTCTGTATGTTTTTTGACACTTTTGCCGAGGTGCTTTATTTCTTTGAATAAATTCCCTTGTTCTACAGTATATTTTTTATTGCAAGCTACCCCTGAGTACTTCTTAAAAAGATTACTTAATTCTTAGAGATTACCCAATCAAATATTGGATATTTTTTTATCCAAAGGAGTAGAAATGCAATGTTCGAAAAACTTAAGGAAGATCTTGGCGTCTTTAGCTCATTTTTTTTTATTATGTTGCAGTTAACTAATCGTAGTCTGGCCATTGATACCTTGCGGATCAGTGAGGCCAAA
Organism: Methylobacter sp.; assembly: GCF_036845245.1. Lineage (NCBI taxonomy): Bacteria > Pseudomonadati > Pseudomonadota > Gammaproteobacteria > Methylococcales > Methylococcaceae > Methylobacter > Methylobacter sp. The sequence goes on along the minus strand of NZ_DAIUEH010000031.1, from coordinate 30,892 downwards.
TATCGAAGTCTATTCGAAAACATTGATCAGAGCGTTATTTATCTGGATGCGACGGGAAATGTAGTGGCTATTAATCAGGCCGCCGAGCAGCTTCTTGGTCTTCCTCGCGACGTCATTATTGGACGTAAGTTTAATGATTCCTGCGTTAAAGTGATCAAGGAGGATGGAGATGCTTTTCCGGAAGAACAGCAACCTTCAGTGTTGGCTTTGCGTACCGGAAAGCCTGTGGAAGGCGTGGTTATGGGGCTGTTCAATGCTGAGCGGCAAAATTATCTTTGGGTGGTTGTTAACTCAGTGCCCGAATTCAGGATGGGCGAGCGTCAGCCTCATCAGGTCTTAATGACATTGACCGATATTACCCGGCAAAAGCAGTCCGAAGGTAAGCTGAGCATGGCGTCGGTGATTTTTAATAATATTGGGGAAGGCATATTTGTTACCGATAAGGATAAAAAAATAATCTCGGTTAATGAAGCGTTTACCGCTTTAACCGGCTTTACCCAGCAGGATGTTTTTGGCAAAAGCGCCAGCCTTTTGCATTCAAAGAAAAACAGCATAAAAATTGACGACGAATTAAGTAATCTTTCTGAAGCTGTCAATAGTTGGCAGGGTGAAGTCTGGCGTCGTCATAAAAGCAATATGGACTTTCCTTCATGGACTACCGTAAGCGAAGTCAGGGATTCAAGCGGAGAGACAGCTCATTATGTTCATGTGTTTATGGACATCACGCATTTTAAGAAAGCCCAGGATCATCTTGGATTTTTGGCCTACCATGATCCCTTGACCAAATTGCCGAACCGATTGTTATTAAAAGACCGTATCGATCATTCCTTGCAAAATGCACTGCGGGAAGGTTCGCAAGCGGCGGTGTTATTTCTCGATCTTGATCGCTTTAAGGGTATTAACGATACCTACGGTCATGCTGTTGGCGACGGATTGTTAAGGGAGACGGCAAAACGCATAAAAAACCTGGTCAGAAAAGAAGACACCGTTTCACGCTATGCCGGTGATGAGTTTGTCGTGTTCATGGAAAATATTCCCAATGCTAAAAATCCGGCGAAGCTTGCAAAAAAGCTGATCGATACTTTCAATGCTCCCGTTTATATTAAAGGATACCGCTTGAAAATATCGACCAGCGTCGGAATAAGCCTGTTTCCACAGGATGGGCATGATACGGAGACATTGATCAAGAATGCCGATGCGGCTATGTACCGGGCCAAGAAAGAAGGGCGGAATAACTTTCAATATTATAGCCTGGAGTTAACCACCGAAGCTTTTGAGAAAATGTCGATGGAATGCGCATTACGCCAGTCGATAGAGCGGCATGAGTTGATTTTGTACTACCAGCCGCAGGTTTGCCTTAAAACCGGGGAACTTGTAGGCGTTGAGTCTTTGGTGCGTTGGATGCACCCGACGCAGGGATTGATGTTACCCAAGCACTTTATCTCCATAGCCGAGGATAGCGGGTTTATCGTCGCCCTTGGCGAATGGGTATTGCAAAACGCGTGCATGCAAATGGTCCGATGGCTGGACGAGGGTTTGAACGTCAATAAAATGGTCGTTAATGTTTCGGCGATTCAGCTTTTACGCTCCGATTTTGTTGCTACGGTTGAACGCGTATTAGGTTCGACCGGACTTGATCCGTCCTATCTTGAACTGGAACTTAGCGGCAGCGGTTTTATGGATAATTCCGAGCAAATCATAAAGACATTGAATAAGTTGGTGGCGTTAGGCATAGATCTGGCGATTGATGATTTTGGCGTGGGTTGTTTTTCGCTTAATAACTTAAAACGTATTCCTGTAAAAAAATTAAAAATTAATAATTCCTTCGTCGCTGATGTATTGAATAACGTCGATGATGAAGATCTTACTCGCGCACTGATAGCCTTGGGCCATGGCTTGCATCTACAGGTTATTGCGATGGGCATTGAATCGAAAGCCCAGCAAAGGCGATTGATGGATTTAGGCTGTGACGAAGGGCAGGGTTATTTATACAGCTCGCCGGTATTGCCTTGGTCAAGTATTTTCCGGAAATTGTGTGCAAGTAATATTTTTAAGGCTTAACGGCTTACAGCGTCTTAATTTTCGAAAATATAGGCAGGTATAGGTATTTATACGAATTACTCCAGCTCATCTTTAGAGTTAGACTTATTCGCTAGGTATTTGTACGAATTGTTGCTCTGTCTCTTTCTACATAGAATGAACAACCAAAAGATATTCCTTCGGGATATACAAGGGGGTGAAGTTGTGGTCGATTCAGTACAAAATCCAAATACGGGGGGGAGTATTGATAAGGAGAGACTTCAAGAAATGATTGCAGAACGCGCTTTTTCCAAAGCCGAAAAAAGGGGATTTACAGGCGGGCATGAAATGGAAGACTGGCTGGAGGCCGAGTCGGAAATTAAAAATCAATATTTTTATTGGTTTCAAGATTCTGAGTGATTTTATCAATCACGATTTTGAGTGATCTTATCAATCACAATGTTTGTTGACGTAAAGCTATGGTGTTGAATATGAAACGAAATAAAATAATTGAAGCTCACAGTCACGACAAATTAACAGAGCATAAAAAACGTGTCGCTTTCCATGAAGCAGGCCATGCGGCGGGCATCCATCTAAATAATAAGACCAGACAGTTGCCGCCGATTTTTTTCAAAATTATTTTCAAGGACATGGGCGGGGTAGCAGAAACGGATGTGATGTCTTATCAAGCCGCTCATGACGATTGTATCGCACGCGTTGAAGGAGGGCGGTTAATCGAGTCATTGCCGCCTTCTATTGATAGCTTGGTACGTGAATTAACCAAGCATAGCGACGCAATGATTCAATTGGTAAATGATTATATGGTGGCTTTTGAGGCGGATATTATCAATCTGCTGATTGGGCCGCTGGCTGAAGCTAAGTATGTTGCTGATACCGATGATGAGCTATTTAATCGGCAATTAGTTAATCTGAATGCTTTAAAAAATTATGGCGGGAGTTCCGACCTTGCCTTGGCGAATGAATATTTACAAAGTTTCTCTGCCGATGAGCAACAGAGAGATGAAAAATTGGACGAGTTGTTTACCGTTGCGTTTGACTTTGTAAATAACGATGTAAATTGGGCGGCAATCAACAAACTGGCTAATTATATTCTTGACGATAATAAAAATATTATTGGCTGTGAAGAGATTGTTTCGATGCTTGATGAATCGGTAGATCATTTTCAAAACCGGAGAAAAAGGGCAAGGCTTCGCCAAAATGGATGATCCGAAAAACCACATTGTTAAAGCGGCACTCACATTGTTGAGTAATTCCTTGACCTACCTGAAGAACTTATTGATGAATAGTTTAAATTATTTATCCAAAAAGGAACCGCAGAAGGAACTCAATAAGCCGCCTGATCAAGATAGCGCCGGTTCCAGTTCCAGGCAAAAAAAGATTTTTCTATTCGCGCTGATGTTCGTCCTGCTGCTGACTTTTATCAACAGCGTTCAAGAAGTAAAACGTGACGAAATTCCTTTCAGCCAGTTTATTAAGCTGGTCAAAGAGGCAAAAATCGACAAAGCCGTGGTAACCGAGCGCTATATTACCGGTGTTATAAAATCTGACGATCCGAAGCAACCGGAAAAAACCTTCATGACGGTTCCGCTGTGGCAAAATGACCTTGCGCAAATGCTGGAGCAAAACAAGGTCGATTTTGTGGTCAGGAGCAGCGATAACTGGTTGACCAATCTTTTTTTCAACTGGATTATCCCGATGCTGATCCTGGTGTTTGTCTGGTCCTGGGTTATGCGCCGTAGCGCGGCCGGCGGCGCGCAACCCTTTCTTAACCTGGGCGATAAAATTCATATCCATCAGGACACTCAAGCCAAGATTACCTTTAATGATGTGGCCGGTGCCGATAGCGCCAAGCAGGAACTTAAAGAATCCATCGATTTTTTAAAGTCACCGGATAAAATCCAACGATTAGGCGGACGCATGCCTAAAGGCGTGCTGCTGGTCGGTCCGCCCGGAACCGGAAAAACCCTGCTGGCGCGTGCGGTGTCCGGGGAAGCGCAAGTGCCGTTCTTTAACATCAGCGGGTCCGAGTTTATCGAGCTGTTTGTCGGCGTTGGCGCGGCCCGAGTGCGTGAGCTTTTTGTGCAGGCGCGCAATAAAGCGCCTTGCATTATATTTATCGATGAGCTTGATGCCATTGGCCGCTCACGGGGCGGCCCGGTGATGATGGGCGGACATGACGAGCGCGAACAAACCTTAAACCAGCTGCTGACCGAAATGGACGGTTTCGATACCTCGGTCGGCGTAGTCGTGATGGCGGCAACCAATCGCCCTGAAGTGCTGGATAAAGCGTTGCTTCGTTCCGGGCGCTTCGATCGCCAGATTGTTGTCGATAAGCCCGATCAGCGCGATCGTATCGAGATTCTTAAACTGCATACCAAAGGCATAAAGCTGGCCGATGACATCGACCTGTCGATCATCGCCAAGCGTACGCCGGGCCTGGTCGGTGCAGATCTTGCCAACATTGCCAATGAAGCGGCGATTATGGCGACGCGAGTCGGCCATGATAAAGTCGAAAGGGAAGATTTCGAGTCGGCTATCGATCGCATATTGGCCGGGCCGGAAAAGAAGAACCGCGTTTTAACGCCGGATGAAAAGCGCCGTGTGGCATTCCATGAAGCAGGACACGCGATGGTCGCCGAGCATGTGCCGACCGGCCAGCCGGTGCATAAAATATCCATCATTTCCCGCGGCGTGGCGGCATTGGGCTTTACCTTGCAATTGCCGACCGAGGAAAAGTTTTTGTCGACAGAAGATGAGCTTAAAGATCAAATGGCCATATTGCTGGGCGGACGCATGGCGGAGTCGGTTATATTAGGCAACATCTCAACCGGCGCCCAGAATGACCTGGAAAAAGTCAGCGAGATTGCCCGCAACATGGTTTGCAGTTTGGGCATGAGCAAAAAAATGGGCGCATTGACTTACGGCAAGCGCCAGCATCTCCAGTTTTTGGAAACGGACATCTCGGAATCTCGTAATTACTCTGACGAGACAGCCCGACTTATTGACACTGAAGTCATGGCATTGGTTGAAGAAGCCGAAACACGTGCGCGTGAAGTCATCACCGCAAACAGGACGGGATTGGAAAAACTGGCCAATTATTTACAAGAAAAAGAAGTGATCAGCAGGGACGAAATGCTTGCATTACTTGCCGGTTAAAGCCAGGCGAGCTACTTAAATGGAAAACCCGTATCCCATTTGTTTAAAAATACCGTTCGCTTCGCCTAACCTTGTGTGGCGTTGATTTTAATTCTTTAGCCCTTTGCTGGCTGCCTACTGTGGTTAGGCGGCCAAAAGCCGTTATCAAGAAGCAAAATCCGTTTATCCCTGTACAAATTTCACCGTTCGGTAAAGCGCTCCTGCATCAGCCATCTCCGGCTAATTTCGCTATAGATAGTATAAACAGCGCTTATCGCCTTATCTGACTCATTGCCTCAAAAAAGAATTTAATCTTTATGTACTCTACCGTACATACTTTGGTTGGCTAACTATTTAAAGTAATTTCAAGAATTTAAAGCTCGCCGTAACTTGATTTTTAATCAGCATAAATTGTTCATTTTTAATGATCCTGTCTTTGGGAGAATATGATGAATCGGTCTGGCCAAGTTGAACATGCGCTGAATTTTGCCTTCTATTTTAGCTTTATCCTGATATTTTTCGGCATGCTGACAGCCTGTGAGCCGGCTGTCGAATCGTCGCTTCAGCCGGAAGGTCAGAAAAAAACGGCTAAAACACAAATGCTTGAGGCAGGCGCTGCGATATTACAGACTGATTCTCCATTGCAATCCCTGGATATCTACCTGAATGGTTTTCATGCTGATAAAGACGATCCGAATCATCAAATGGAGGCCCATCATTTTTGCCATCAAGTTAACGAGGACTTTGCTCAATGTGCGTTGTTCGACGGCAATACCCGGCAGGCGAACCTGATCGGCATTGAATATATTATCTCGGAGACACTATTCGATTCGTTGCCGGAACAAGAGAAAAAATACTGGCATCCGCATAATTTCGAGATTCTGTCCGGTCAGCTGATTGCACCGGGTATTCCTGAAATGGCGGAAAAGGAACTTATGAAAGGCAAGATGAACAGTTACGGTAAAACATGGCATGTATGGAATTCCGCTCCGTTTGGAAAGACCGGCGACAAGATGCCGCTCGGTGAACCCAACCTGGAGTGGTCGTTTAACCATGACGGCGAGGCATTGCCCGGCTTGGTCGAGCAACGCGATCAACAGTTGAAGGTTATGACCGGCGAACAGCGCAGCAAGCGTGCCGAATTAAGCCCATTAGCCAAGCCACAGACGGGCGTCGATGCCTTAAAAGGAAAATTCCCAAGGCCTACAACGCCGCTTGCCGGGATTGAGGACAAAAATCTTGAAAGTTCGAAATAGCTAATAACAGAGGAGATAAACCATGTCTACATCATTATCTCAAGAGATGGACCGGGTCCGACGGCACAGCCCTCCGGAAATTAACGACCGCATTGATGCCGATATCGATATGACAGTGCAGCGCTATACCGGCGCCAGCCCGGAAGTGTTATCGCGGCGTATTGATGAACTGGACCGGGAATGGGACATAGAGCGGGCCTTGGAAACGAATGCAGCAAGCGTCGCCTTATTGGGACTAGTCTTGTCGAGGATGCACAACCGCCGGTGGATGTGGTTGTCCACCGGCGTGGCGGTATTCTTATTGCAGCATGCTTTACAGGGTTGGTGCCCGCCGATTTCGGTATTTCGCAGGCTTGGGATCAGGACGCAAGGCGAAATTGACCGCGAGAAATATATCCTGAAAGCTCTACGCGGCGATTTTCAAGCCGTTCTTAAGTCAAGTTAAGGAGACAACCATGACACGTGACCGATCATTGACCACGCCACCCGCTTATTTTAAAAAAACAGTGAAAATAGTGTTTGGAATGTTTCTAGGCAGTTGTATAGCCGCGTTTGCCGAAACACCGGGACGCTCTAGCGATGCGGTCGCCGATGCACAAACGTCGAAGACAGCCCGTAGCGACAGGCCAGAGCAGAAGAAGACTGAGCACGATCGCTCGGATAGCTTCAGTGTGCTTAAAGCCCCGCCTTCATCGCCGGTTTTCAAGGGCCAGCCGAAGGACGGCAAGGTATCCGGCTTCGATTTCTATCGGGACCCCTTGAGCGCGGAGCAGCCTTACCAAAAGCCCGAAGACATCATGAAAAAAGAGATTTCCGGCAAATCCGATGTCATGGACGCACAAAAAAAGTTGCTGGAGCAACGTTACAACCTGACCGTCAAAACCGATCCTGAGGCCAAGATGTCCCGAGGCAAACCCTTGGCGGTAGGACCAACGGCCCGATTATCCGGAGGAATGACGTGGGATAAACTCGCCGAGACCGGACCGGAAGAAATAAAGAAGCAGGGGGTATTCCCTTATCCTTCGCTGCCGCATCCGTTGCAGGCGAACGGCGGCCAGGTCTTTCCGAAGATGCAGATCGACATGTTTCCCCGCCTTGAACGTTTCGATGTGGATTTCGACCTGCCCGAAGCTTTCTTACCGGAATTCCCGCCAGCCATATTTTTGAACAACCGCCCGGAACTCGGCGATGTGTCCCGTGGCGAAGTCGTCTCGATAAACAACTACTACCGCTTGTTTAAGGATATCCTGACTCCGGTGCAACTCGACGGTCTCCGGCTGCTGGTGACGCCATTCCCGCAAGAGGAATTCAATGCAACCGACGATCGTAAGAGCCGCGAACCGAGCCTCGGGGTAACCTGTCTTGATTGCCATGTTAACGGCCATACGACCGGACAATTCCACTTGAGTCCCGACATCCGGCCTCAGGAACGTCGTTTCCGGCTCGATACAGTTAGCCTCAGAGGCGTGTTCAATCAGCAGATCCATGGCTCCAAGCGCAGCCTCCGCTCCATTGAAGACTTCACCGAGTTTGAACAGCGTACCGCGTATTTTAACGGCGATGAGATTCATGCTGCGAAGAAAGGCATGAACATTCTGGACCGTATTCCGGTCAGTCACATGGCGCAATTGCAGAACATGCTCGACTTTCCTCCTGCGCCCAAGCTCGATCCGGCCAGCGGCAGGCTCGACCCGGCCAAAGCGAGCGAAAGTGAGGCGCGAGGCGAAAAAATCTTCTTTGGCAAAGGGCAATGTTCGAACTGCCATATGCCGCCGACCTATCTTGATCATCAACTGCATGATCTCCATCTTGAGCGTTTCCTGAAAGACGAGCCGGGCGATGGGCCGATCAAGACTTTTACGTTGCGAGGAATCAAGGATTCGCCGCCTTATTTACATGACGGCCGTGCATTGACGTTGGAAGATACCGTGGAGTTTTTCAACATCGTTCTGCAGCTCAAGCTTAATACCCAGGAGAAACAAGACTTGGTGACTTTTATGCGTCAGTTGTAGTCTTGATACTGAAATCTGTCTTTCTCGTTTTTACGCGCCAACCATTGTGTCACATGCAAGCGCATACCGGCAGGGATGCCGGACCATAACGTAGGGGGTACCACGCGCGCCTTAAGCTCCCAAGACGCGCGTAAAGGTAGTGTGTATAACGGTGAGCGCACTAAGCCAAGGCCGGAATAAGCCGGTTCGAGCGGCAGCGAGAATCGGCGTTTCCGGCAAAATACTACAATGGACTCAAAGCCTTTCTTCTACAACCGATTTCAAGGTCGCCAACCCCTGTTCGAACTGACCGCCTACCATCTTTTCGCAGTTCATTATTAAGCCTATGGCCTTGCTCATGAAGCTGTTTTTTCCGTACATAGTCCAGGTTACAGTGGTTTGATCGTTTTCTGAATTGAACGTGAACTCCGCAGTATTAGTGGCTACGAAAGATTTCAGGAATTCGAGTTTAAAGCGAATCAACTCGTCCGGACGGCTCTCGATGATCGTCATGCTTCCTTGGCCTACTTTGTTATTGCCAACCCATCTCATGATAGCGCCGGTTCCTGATGACGGCCCCTCGAAAGAGTTTTTGGCTTCGGGATCGAGTTTTGCCCACGGCGACCATGCTTCCCATTTCTGCAAATCGTTCACGTGGGCAAAAACGGCTGACGCAGGCGCGGCTATAGTGTCTGTTCGGGTAACGCGGAAGTCGGATGGTTGCATTGCTACGGCTATGACAAAGATGATTGCGGCGATTGCGATTAAGATGAGGATTATGTCGATCATGGATGGTTACTCCTGCAATGAAGTTAAAAAACAAGACTATAGAACAAGCAAGGGCTGTAAACCAGCATTTGTAATAAGTTGTTTATTTCAAAATATGACCGGCTAATTCTCGTTCCGTTAGCCTTGAGCTTGCCGAAAGATATAGTCCCGGTTGAGCGTAAGCGGCAGATCCGGGCGGTGTGTTGGAAGAAATATCCGCTTGTGCTCAAAGCTACCGGGTATTGGTTTCAGGCGGGGTGGATGGAGAGGAAGCGGCCACCGATAATTTAAGTAAGGCCAGCCAAGCCTCTGCGCTATCTAATGCTTTAAATCGCTTTACTTTGGTCAGCTCGAAAGCTCTAAATTCCTTTTTCTTTCGTATATTCTGAATTATCACCGGCCGGTTTCACCTTGCTCCTGAGTTGAGCGATCAAATATATAAAAATAAAGGGTCGGCCCCTTTGCTTGTTCTACCTCAATGATACGCCGTGTCACTGCCAGTAGTTAAGAATTTAATTATTGTGGGCGCGAATTTATTCGCGTTTTTAACTTCTATAGCGCGAATAAATTCGCGCCCACGACATTTTAGCCCAACCGGCGGAACGGGAATTGAATCCACGTTCCTAACGTTTCTGCGTTGACTGAGCCATGCGCCGGACTTGCCAGCACCGAACATTGCGGACGGTAATATGCCCCGTCCGGCTGTGGTATATACACAGAACGCAGCGCGTGGGAACGAGAAAAAGATATTGACTTTTTTTGGCGCATTGGTAATTTAATTACGTTATTTTTTGAATAACAAGCCTGAGCTTAGGCTTTTGCAATGAATAAGGATTGTTGTTCAACACTCCTAAATGATAAGGGGGGGCGCTATGAATAAAATAACTCCGCACTTATTACGCGACTTACACCAAACACTCCCGGAAGGCGCAGAATGTTATCTTTGTGCGGCGGTCAGGAGAGCTTTGGCCGCATACCGCAAAGGCCGCGAACCGGCAGCTTTTTTGAAAAAAGATGAAGCGTTGTCTATATTGCCGAAAAAGCTGGGTCGGGGTCTAAAGCGGTTTTTCATCAACGATATTCAATCGGCATTGGACGCCATACCGGAAAGAAAGCCCAATAAATGGCTTAACTTAACCCACTGACATTACGTCCTCTCCTGCGGGAGGGACGTTGCTATCATTTCTTACAATCCCCCTCTTTACAGGGGGGGTGCTGATCTCAAGGTGTATTTCGTGAGGGAAAAGCATCCGACATACAGGCCTTAAAAACACGGGATACTAAAAGGAAACTTCCTTAAATTTGGAATTGGGCGTAAGAACCTCCATTTTCTTGAGTTGGTTTAATTCGATACGCAACTGTTCTTGTCCAATACCGATAATCAGGTATTCCTGTTTTTCAGCTGTAGTGAGTGTATCTAGCGCCTTGCCTTCAAGGATTTGATGATTTGTTAATATTAGTCTTACCCGATAGCCATGCATGCAGGCGAGTTCAATGTAATCGTGAAGATCGCAGGATATAGTGGATTGGTTCATGACTTTTCTCCATTCAGACGAAGTGATGATTGGATAATTGTAATTCCCCTCAGACCCGAAAATAGCACTCTAAACGGTACTGGTCAAACACATTTCCAGGCAACTTGTTTGTTTCGTTTTTATCGTTCCCATGCTCCGGAGACTGTGAAAGTATTCATGTGGGAGGGGCTTTAGCCTCGACTTTCGGGGCTAAAGCCCCTCCCACGACAGATAAAATAATGACTTACAAATCACTAAAACATGATGTGTCATATTTTCAAGAATACTTTCACAGTCTCTCCGGCGTGGAGATGCAGCTTCAGACGTTCTGCGTTGTCTTGCAACATAAGGTGTCGCTAGCGCGACGGTTGATTGAATCGGGGTCTCGCCCCCGAGGGCGAGATACTTTTCTTTGCTCCGCCAAAGAAAAGTATCCAAAAGAAAGGCGGCCCGGTTGCCGCTTGCTTCCTGCGTTCCTCGCTTTCACCGGGGGTTGACGAAAGGGGCTCCTGCCCCTTCGCCAACGTGCGGCCTCCCTGCCGCACCCCTGCGGGCTGTTCCCGGCGAAAGCTCCGGTACTCGGCGCGGCAGACGGGATTGAACTCGTAGTACAGGCAAGTCTTCTTCGTTTGCGCACCGCGTTATTGTTATACAAAAGCGTTTTTGTTTTGTTTTATGCAGCGCGCTCGTCGTTATACACAAGTTTGTTCAAGAACGTTATTTGGGGATATATGTTGGAATCACGGGATTGGATGCCGGAATAAGGCCATCCAAGGCCTCCTGAGCAAAGCCGAATGGCGCGTAGCGCGAGGTGGTGTTTCCGGCGAATTTGGATGGTGTTTGCCGGAAACACCGGTCTTCGCTGCCGCTCGAACCGGCTTATTCCGGCCTACGGGACTGAGAAACTCCGCGTCGCAAGATTTGTTGTCTCGTTTGCCTCGTTCCCATGCAGCGCGTCATTGCCATTAAGTTAAGTGTTGTAGGAGCGGGCTATGCCCGCGATGAAAGAACTACAACTCTGCAATTGTCACCCAAATGTCGCGGGCGCGGCCCGCTCCTACGGTGTCATTGTAATGGCAGTGGCGCGCGACGTGGGAGCGAGGAAAAGCTTGCACTCCCGTTGTTTGCGGATAAATACGCGTAGAGTGTGGAAACGACCAATCGTTCAGTTGGTGCGAAGAAAGCCAGCTGGTGGTATGAGCCCAATCCCGTCTGCCGCGCCGAGTACCGGAGCTTTCGCCGGGAACAGCCCGCAGGGGTGCGGCAGGGAGGCCGCACGTTGGCGAAGGGGCAGGAGCCCCTTTCGTCAACCCCCGGTGAAAGCGAGGAACGCAGGAAGCAAGCGGCAACCGGGCCGCCTTTCTTTTGGATACTTTTCTTTGGCGGAGCAAAGAAAAGTATCTCGCCTTCGGGGGCGAGACCCCGATTCAATTAACCGTCGCGCTAGTGACACATTGTTAAAGGTGTTGGGATATTATTCCCGTTGAAATGCTGGGCTTCATTGCATTCAGCCCAGCCTACGCGCTTCACAACCAATCGTTCAGTTGGTGCGAAGAAAGCCAGCCGGTGGTACGAACCCAATCCCGTTTGCCGCGCCGAGTACCGGAGCTTTCGCCGGGAATAGCCCGCAGGGGTGCGGCAGGGAGGCCGCACGTTGGCGAAGGGGCAGGAGCCCCTTTCGTCAACCCCCGGTGAAAGCGAGGAACGCAGGAAGCAAGCGGCAACCGGGCCGCCTTTCTTTTGGATACTTTTCTTTGGCGGAGCAAAGAAAAGTATCTCGCCTTCGGGGGCGAGACCCCGATTCAATTAACCGTCGCGCTAGTGACACATTGTTAAAGGTGTTGGGATATTATTCCCGTTGAAATGCTGGGCTTCATTGCATTCAGCCCAGCCTACGCGCTTCACAACCAATCGTTCAGTTGGTGCGAAGAAAGCCAGCCGGTGGTACGAACCCAATCCCGTTTGCCGCGCCGAGTACCGGAGCTTTCGCCGGGAATAGCCCGCAGGGGTGCGGCAGGGAGGCCGCACGTTGGCGAAGGGGCAGGAGCCCCTTTCGTCAACCCCCGGTGAAAGCGAGGAACGCAGGAAGCAAGCGGCAACCGGGCCGCCTTTCTTTTGGATACTTTTCTTTGGCGGAGCAAAGAAAAGTATCTCGCCTTCGGGGGCGAGACCCCGATTCAATCAATCGTCGCGCTAGCGACACAATGCCAATGACAGTCTTTCGAAGTTGTGGCGGATTGCCTCGCGGCGAATCCACCCTACAAATCATCCGCCTTACAGCGTTTTTGTTTGCGCCGCAGGGTGGAGAAGATGAAATCAATGTTTTAGCTATGGGCTTCGACGAATTCTAGGGCGCAAACTAGAGTTAGATTAATTTCATGATCGATGATAACGCGACGGCGATCAATGACATTCGCAGCATACAAACTATTCATCATTCCTGGTACAAAATCGAATCCGTAAACTGGCTGCTTTGTCTCATACTCGCCTTGCACAGTTTTAACAGTAAGAATTACTTCTTTATCTGTCGGAATTTCCATGAATCGGAGAGCCTGCTCGCCTTCTGCGAATATGTTCGTGAGTTTTCCAGAAATTGCCGAACTAATTGATGAATCCGTAGGCTGGAATGATCTTTTAATTGTACTGCCATGAGAGTATGAAAGTGCTTCGCATTCGTTTTGTTCAGCACGACGATATTTGCCAAGTTTTCCAATTACGGAAATGGTTCTGCCATGAAACAGTTTTGGGAGAGCAATAAATTGAGAAAGTACGGTGAGAGAGGATTCAAGCTCTTGTTGTGATTCCTCTTTACCAAGTTTGAATCCTTTTTTGGGTAAATCACGCTTGAGATCTGCATAGACTTTTGCGGCAAGATCCTGGGGTGTTGTAAAAAAATCCACAGTAAGATCGGCACTGACCCGCTCCTTAAATTGTTCAAGCCGGATTGCGTCATCGCCTTTGGATACATATTTAGGGGGAAAAGGGTGTGTCTCATCCATTAAATATGCGAAACGTGGCAACTTCAAAGTAGTAGCCTTATCAAATTCGCACTCGACAAAAGACTTGCCAGAGGATGAATCAATAGTGCCGTATCTCGGTCCAAGAAACATAATAAAAACATCTGATTTAGAAACTTCCTCGAGACACGTTTCTAAAGGCTTCTGATCTCTTGCGCCGAAGAATTCCTGAGCATTAATAACTCCAGCACGACTTTGAATATCTTTTATTAATGCACTTCGGTAATCCTTCATATCGATATAAGTTGAGCATATGAAGAAGTTTATGTCTGAAAGATGCTTTTCTGTGCTCATTTGTGTCCCGGTGCTTCAATGTTGCTGAGTCTAATGTGGCTAACCCGTGCTGAGCGTTAGTGGCCCAGCCGGAATGTTAGTTTGCTATTTTACCCACACTTACTCTCCCCACAATTCAAACAAGTCATACACCCATCCATCAACACCATAGCCTTAGTGCTGCACTTGCTACACAGCACGGCCTTCTCAGGAAACGCCTGCCCCTCCGATTCGCCATGCGTAGCTTCAAACTCCTTGCGCTTTTCATCAAGAAACTGCTTTTGATGATCGGTCATCTTTTCCGGCTTGATCATGCCGATGTGCTTCAAATGCGATTCGATCGCGTAGCCGATTTCGGCGACCAGCGACGGCATGAACACGCCGCCTTTTTTGAAGTAGCCGCCGTGCGGGTCGAATACCGCTTTCATCTCTTCGACCAAAAAGCAGGCGTCGCCGCCTTTGCGGAAGACCGCCGAGATCAACCGGGTCAGCGCCAACACCCACTGGAAATGCTCCATGTTTTTGGAGTTGATGAAGATTTCGTAAGGCCTGCGCTCTTCATGGACGGTACCCTGGTTCAGAATCATGTCGTTGATGGTGATGTACAGAGCATGTTCCGACTGCGGGGTTTTGATTTTGTAGGTGGAGCCGAGCAGCACTTCCGGGCGCGTCAGGTTTTCGTTCATGCTTTGCAGCAATGGCTGTTCCTGTTCCTGCTTAACCGGTTCGACATCGTCTTTGGTCAGGACTTTATAGCTGACGATTTTTTTTGTAATTTTATGGGTCATGTCTGTAGCCTCAATCATTGTTGCCGAGCCTTGTTTTAAAGGCAGTGCTTTTTTATCGATATTTTCGCTTGCCATCAAAACTTTCCGTAATAGCCTTCTTTCAAGGCATCGAACAGGTTAGCGGCGCTGTGGATTTCGCCGTCGTATTCCACGTCTTCATTACCTTTAAATTCCACGACATGGCCGTCTTCGAGCGTGAATTGGTAAGTGGTGTTTTCCAGGTCGGATTCCTTAACCAATACGCCCTGGAAGACTTCAGGATTGAAACGAAACGTGGTGCAGCCTTTCAGGCCTTTGTCGTAGGCGTACTCGTAAATGGACTTGAAGTCTTCATAAGGATAATCGGTCGGCACGTTGGCGGTTTTCGAGATCGACGAATCAATCCATTTTTGCGCGGCCGCCTGAATATCGACATGTTGTGTCGGGGTCACGTCATCCGCCGCGATGAAATAATCGGGCAATTGTTGCTCAGGCTTGTCGCTGTAAGGCATCGCGTCGGCATTGATCATTTCGCGGTAAGCCAACAATTCAAAAGAAAACACGTCGATTTTTTCTTTGGATTTTTTACCGGCTCGGATCACGTTGCGCGAGTAATGATGCGCAAAGCTCGGCTCGATGCCGTTGCTGGCGTTGTTGGCCAGCGACAGCGAAATCGTGCCGGTCGGCGCAATAGAGCTGTGGTGGGTAAAGCGCGCGCCGTTTTCGATCAGCTCGGCGACCAGCTCGGGTTCTTCCTGGGCCAGTTGCTGCATATAGCGGCTGTATTTGGTGTGCAGCAGTTTTCCGGGTATCCGGTCGCCGACTTGATGACCGTCGGCGATCATTTCCGGGCGCTTATGCAGCATTTCGCCGGTGACGGTAAACATTTGCTCCATGATTGGAGCCGGGCCTTTTTCTTTGGCCAGCGCAAGGCCTGCTTTCCAGCCTTCTACGGCCAGTACTTTGGTCACTTCTTCGGTGAATTGCAGCGACTGTGAATCGCCGTATTTCATGCCCATCATGGTCACGGTTGAGCCCAATCCCAGATAGCCCATGCCGTGGCGGCGTTTGGTCAGGATTTCCTCGCGTTGTTGCGGTAACGGCAGGCCGTTGATTTCAACGACGTTGTCCAGCATGCGGGTGAAAACCTTGATGGCTTTGCGGTAGTTGTCCCAGTCGAATTGCGCGTCGTTGCTGAACGGTTTTTTGACAAAGCGGGTCAGGTTGATCGAACCTAGAAGGCAAGAACCATAAGGCGGCAACGGCTGTTCGCCGCAATTGTGGGCATGTAAGCCGTTCGCATCGAAGGTGTTGATGCCGGGAACCTGTATATCGAATACATCTTCGCAGCCATCAGGCGTGATCGATTCAATTGTAGCGACAAAGCGTTCCCGGTTTAATGAACGACGGTAGTTTTTTAACGCGGTTTCAAGTTGGGCTGCTTTGCTGCTATCTGTAAAGCCTATTAATTCTTGATAAACGGCAAGATTGTCGCCGCTGATAACAAGTTCATGTTGGGGTGATATTTGATAATCGGCGACACCGCCTTTGCCGTCAGGCAATTTGCTTATGCCTGTCTGACGACGGTTGCGATAGAGGGTAGAACTGATGCCCAAACGAAGCAGCATGCGCTGTACGGCTTCCAGGCGAGGAAGATCCGATTGAGCCAGACGAATGCTGACGCCTTTGCTTTGGCTGCCTTGGACGGAGCCGTCTGCGTCAAAAAATCCCTGCAAAAAGCCGCGGTAAAAATCGCTGGATGCGGTTTCGATTTCTGCGCCGATGCGTTTATTGCCGGGAGCCATGCCGAGCTTTTCAGCCAATGTTTTCAGTTCGGCAAAACTGAGTCTGTATTCGTTTCTTCCGGCTATTTCATGCCAGCCTTTAAAGTCGCTACGGGTATTAAATTCTGTGGCGGCGATCATGACTTTATCCATAATCGCATCAACGCCTGCGTTCAAATTATTGATGTCGCTGTTCATGACTTGCGCAGTTTTCCACACCGACAGCACAGCTTTATCTTGTTTTAAAGTGCCGTCACCGATCAACAGCCCGATTAAATAGCCCTGATTCTCGCTGTATTTTCCTTGCCAGTGATGATGTTGACGATGATTATTCAGTAAAACCTGGTCACCGGCATGAAGCTGACCGGCTGCACACCATTCTGTTTCAAGGTTATAACGATCCAGTCGGGTTATTTTGCGCACCCGGTGATCGTCTGTCAGACGCAGACTAAAACCTTCTTTGGTCCTTAATCTAACAATCTCTTTGGTTGCGGTTTTGAAGAAGCCGTCAGCGCCGGATCGGTGCAATTGACCATCAACCAATACGTTTATTTGTTGGCCCAGAATGGCGCTAACCTGTCTTGGCCCTTGTTCTGTTTGAACCCAAGTGTCGCCTGTTACGCAGGGATTGGTCGCACGAATCTTCTCGCAAAACCAGTTGTTGTTCATCTCGTTGACTTTGTCGATCAGGATAAATCCCGGCTCGGCATAATCGTAAGTCGAGCTCATGATGATGTCCCACAGACGGCGGGCGGGCATGGTTTTGCTGATTTTGCAGGCAACCATGCCGTCATCGTTAAGAATGTAACCGTCTATATAGGGCAGGTCGCGCCAAATGATGAGTTTGTTATCAGTCAAATCCAGGTTATCAAGTTTGACTTCTTTTTCGGTGACCGGAAATGACAGCGACCAAGGCAGGTCGTTTTTTACCGCTTCGACAAACTCGGCGGTGATCAGCAGCGACAGGTTAAATTGGCGTAGCCGTCCGTCTTCGCGTTTGGCCCGGATAAATTCGACGACATCGGGATGGCCGACATCGAAAGTCGCCATTTGCGCGCCGCGTCTGCCGCCTGCGGACGACACGGTAAAACACATTTTGTCATAGATATCCATGAACGATAACGGGCCGGAAGTATACGCGCCCGCACCGGAGACATAGGCGTTTTTAGGGCGCAAGGTCGAGAATTCATAACCGATGCCGCAACCGGCTTTTAGCGTCAGTCCTGCTTCGTGCACTTTGTGCAGAATGTCATCCATGGAATCGGCGATGGTGCCGGATACCGTACAGTTAATCGTCGATGTGGACGGCTTGTGTTCCAGTGCGCCGGCATTGGAAATAATACGCCCGGCCGGAATGACGCCCTGACGCAAGGCCCACAAGAAATCTTTGTAGCACTGTTCCTGTTTGGTTTTGCCTTTTTCTACCGCGGAAATCGCTTTGGCGACCCGCTGGTAAGTTTCATCGATGGTGTCGTCAATAGCCTCGCCATCTTTGGTTTTTAGACGATATTTGGTGTCCCAAATATCCATTGATGCATCCTGGAAAGGGATTTCGGTTACGGTATTTGGAATGACATGTAACTTTGCCGGCATAGCGATGTCCTTATTGATAGTGGAAGTTTGGCAATCCGCCGACTGAGGGCGGGTTGTCGATATATAGTGATGTTGGATTTAGAATAACACAATATATAGTGGTTTAGCGAGAAAATAAAAATAATGGGATGAGGCTTGCAATGACGTTATTCAATCAGGAAATTACCGCTTTGATGATGTCGCATGGCGTAATATTTGCGTTGTTTCTTCAGAAATTGCTGATGCGCGTCTTGTTCTATATAACGTTTTGCATCGGCTTAACGCCGCCGCCATTGAGTGCAACATTAGTGACATCAAAAGTACCAGGACAGCCAAATACCCGCATAAATAATTCCGAACTGTTTCAGCTTATTCAGTTAACAGTATGCATCCGAAGAGGGTGTAGCCAATTCGTTAGTAATGTTGTCGGAATAAACCGGCGCGGATAAATCCGGCAGGAAGAATGAATTTTTTTGCCGCACCACTCGGCTATATTCTTTAAAGATCATATTTATAAGCTGTCCTTTGTAAGAGTGCGGAGCTTTATTCAACTATTTTAACGTTATCGATAGCATTGATTTCTTTTTGAGCAAATTCTCATGTTATAAAGAGCGGCGTTTTTGATCAGGGACATTAATGTCGATGTTTTATGGATACTATTAAATATAATTTTGACCCAACTTATGGGTACTCGCTTAACCAATTGTTAGCCGTAAAAACACCTAAGGAGCCCAAAGATTTTGATGACTTCTGGCAAAAGCGCTATCAACAGGCATTAACTGTTGTCCCTAAGCCGCAATTAAAAATTATCAATGAAGACAAGCAGGGCTGGCGTGTATTTGAGATAAGTTATGCCTCTACCGATAATTTTCCAACTCGAGGCTGGTTATTGTTGCCGACTTCAGGCGTGGTTAAGCGCGGTTTTATCGTCGGGCACGGCTATGGCGGAGGTTATGAGCCCGATTATCATTTGCCGTTTAAAGATGCGGCGTTGCTGTTTCCCTGCTTTCGCGGTTTAGCGCTCAGTGCGCAGCCGTCGATTTCTTCCGAGCCTTATTGGCATGTACGTCATAATATTGACCAAAAGGACCGGTATATTCTGGGGAGCTGTGTTGAAGATGTCTGGGTGGCGGTCAGCGCTCTGTTGTCTTTGTTTCCGAATATAGCCGGGCATTTAGGCTATCTGGGCATCAGTTTCGGCGGCGGTATAGGCGCGATGGCGCTGGCCTGGGAATCGCGTATCAGCAAAGGCCACTTCAATGTGCCGTCGTTCGGTCATCATCCGCTGCGTTTAAGGCTTCCAAGCAATGGCAGTGCAGATAGTGTGCAGCAATTTTATCGAACCCATAAAAAAATGACGCTTAAGGTTTTACGTTATTACGATGCGGCCTTGGCGGCGAAGCGAATCACCATGCCCATTCATTGTGCCTGCGCAAAGTTCGATCCTTGTGTCGCTCCGCCCGGACAGTTCGCAATATACAACGCGCTGCCTGGGCAAAAACAATTGTTCGTCCTTGATGCCGGGCATCACCCCTATGCCAATCAGGCACAGCAAGAGTACGAACTCATTCATGAGCTCGATGCTTTTTTTTCATCGCTTAGCGAATAATTTTACTGACATAAACACAGGAGACATTAATGAATCGCGAATATCACAAGTGGTGGAGCGAGCACTTGCAACGTGATATGGAGTTACTGGTGTTCGGTCATGCCGGGGCAAAAGTACTGGTTTTCCCTTCACGCTTGGGACGGTTTTACGAGTACGAAAATTTAGGCATTGTAAAGTATTTAAAGGACAAGATAGAGCAAGGCCATCTACAGCTTTATTGCGTCGATAGTGTTGATGCCGAAAGTTTTTACTGCGGATGGGCGCATCCTTCAGGACGCATTAAGCGCCATGTAGACTTTGAAGAATATATCCTGAACGAAGTGCTGCCTTTTATGCACAGCAAGAATCCGCATGAGTGTGTGATTTCGCATGGTTTAAGTCTTGGCGCATTTCATGCGGCCAATCTTGCATTCCGTTATCCCCATCTTTTTAAAAAGCTGGTTGCATTTTCGGGGCGTTATGATCTGACCTTGGCTGTCGAGTGTTTTAACGATCTGTTCGACGGCTTTTACAATGAAGATATTTATTTTCATACTCCCAGCCATTTTTTGCCTAACCTGGAATGTTCGTTGCGCTTAAGTCAACTAAGAGAAATGGACATTATTCTGGTCATCGGCAAAGAAGATCCCTTTTTGCAAAATAATGAACAGTTAAGTTCAATATTATTGCAAAAAGGTATTAATCATCAGTTGTTGATCTGGAACGATAGAGCGCATACCGGTTATTACTGGCGACGGATGGCGGCGCTTTATATCTGAGTCTTATTATTCTGCAAGAGACTTAAAGAACGCAGGTTGTTAGACGGCTATTTATTGGCCCGATGCTCGATAATGTCGTCAACCACGGCCGGATCGGCAAGTGTCGAGGTATCGCCCAGGCTGCTGATCTCATTGGATGCCACTTTACGCAAAATACGGCGCATGATTTTACCGGATCGGGTTTTAGGTAGGCCCGGCGCCCACTGGATAATATCCGGGTGCGCAATCGGGCCGATTTCTTTCCTGACCAGTTCGATCAGTTCATGCCGCAGTTGTTCGGAAGGTTCAATGCCGACATTCAAGGTCACGTAGGCGTAGATGCCTTGGCCCTTAATATCATGCGGATAGCCGACCACTGCCGCTTCGGCGACATGCTCGTGCAATACCAGCGCGCTTTCGATTTCTGCGGTGCCCATGCGGTGGCCGGAGACATTGATCACATCGTCAACCCGTCCGGTAATCCAGAAATAGCCGTCTTCATCGCGGCGTGCGCCGTCGCCGGTAAAATAATAGCCGGGATAGTTTTTAAAATAGGTGTCGATAAAACGCTGATGGTCGCCGTACACCGTGCGCATTTGTCCGGGCCAGGATCGGCTGATGACTAAAATGCCCTCGGCTGCGCCCTCCCTGATCCGGCCTTCGTTGTCCATGATTTCAGGCTTGATGCCGAAAAATGGCAGAGTGGCTGAACCCGGTTTTAACGCGATTGCGCCGGGCAACGGAGTGATCAGGATGCCGCCGGTTTCGGTTTGCCACCAGGTATCGACGACAGGGCAGCGGCCGTCGCCGACCACATGGTAATACCATTCCCAAGCTTCCGGGTTGATCGGTTCGCCGACGCTGCCGAGAATCCTCAAGCTGCTGCGCGAACTGCGGGCAACAAATTCATCGCCTTGCGCCATCAGCGCGCGGATCGCGGTCGGCGCGGTGTAGAAGATATTAACCTGGTGCTTGTCGATGACCTGCCAAAAGCGGCCGGCATCGGGATAAGTCGGCACGCCTTCAAACATCAAGGTGGTGGCGCCATTGCATAACGGGCCGTAGATCATGTAGGAGTGGCCTGTTATCCAGCCTATGTCGGCGGTGCACCAGTAAATGTCGCCGTCGTGGTAGTCGAAGATATATTTGTGGGTCATCGCTGTGTACAGTAAATAACCGCCGGTCGTGTGCAAAACGCCTTTGGGCTTGCCGGTGGAGCCTGAGGTGTATAGGATAAATAACGGATCTTCGGCATCCATTTCCTCGGCAGGGCAATCGACCGAAGCGCTTGCCATGGCTTCGTGATACCACACATCGCGCTGGTCATGCCAGTCGACAGGACTGCCGGTATTTTTTATCACGATGACTTTCTCAAGGCCGGGGCAAGAAGCTGCGGCCTCGTCGACATTGGCTTTGATGGGTACGGTTTTGCCGCCGCGATGGCCTTCGTCGGCGCAGACCAAAAACCGGCAATCGGCATCCAAAATCCGGTCTTTTAGCGCTTCAGCGGAAAAACCGCCAAACACGATCGAATGCACTGCGCCGATACGGGTGCATGCCAGCATTACTGCCGCCGCCTCGCTGACCATTGGCAGGTAGATGCAAACGCGATCGCCTTTCTTTGCGCCTTGCGCTTTTAATACATTGGCGAACTTGCAGACTTGTTCGTGCAATTGCCGGTAAGTGATTTTTTTGTCCTGCGCCGGGTTATCGCCTTCCCAAATAATCGCGACTTGATCGGCGCGAGTGGCAAGGTGGCGATCCACGCAATTGACGCTGACGTTGAGTTTGCCGCCTTCAAACCAGCGGATATGGCCGGTCTTGAAATCGCAATCGGTGATTTTATCCCAAGGTTTGTTCCAGTCCAGAAACAGTTCGGCCTGCTCGGCCCAGAAAGTTTCGGGCTCGGCTATGGAGCGCTGATACAGGGCTTTATAGGTTTCAGCGCTAATGTGCGCATTGGCCGCTATGTCCGGGTTTATGTCATAAATTTTAACGTCTGACATGGGTTATCCTTGGGTTTGATTGAGAAAGTATAAGACTTGTTGAGCTGTCATAGAATGAACATCATTCCGGTATTAGAGAGGATATAATGTTGTGGTTTGAGGCATCGGTATTTAAAGTTGAAAAGATTTGTGCCGTTTCCGTAGAATCAGCGTTTTTGTATAAAGTCGGCACATATTTGATAGTGGCTTATTTTTTTAAGTATAGCTATTCAGGACTATTTTATCCCTGTTACTATCAAACTGAGCAAGCGATGCACCCCGGAGCTTTTCTGGAAAGTATTTTAACATTCATCTAAGAGGGACTTATGAACAATCGATTACTATGCGCCGCATTTTTGTGGCTACCGGTTTTTGCGAGCAATGCCGAAACTAAAGTGTCGGAGCATGTGTTGGGAAATGGTTTAAAAGTGCTGGTTAAGGAGGATCACCGGTCTCCGGTTGCGATATCCCAAGTCTGGTACAAGGTGGGTTCAAGTTATGAGCCGGGCGGTATTACCGGAATTTCCCATATGCTTGAACACATGATGTTTAAAGGCACCGACAAGCATGCCGCGGGTGAATTTTCTCGTATCATCGCCGAAAACGGCGGCGAGGAAAATGCGTTTACCGGTACCGATTACACGGCTTATTTTCAAACCATGGAGGCATCCAGGCTGGCGGTCAGTTTTGAGCTGGAGGCCGACAGAATGCGTAACCTGCATCTACTACCCGATGAGCTAAAAAAAGAGCTGCAAGTAGTGACCGAAGAGCGAAGGATGCGCACCGACGATAACCCGCAGGCAAAAATGCAGGAACATTTCAATGCGATGGCTTATACCAACAGCCCGTATAAAAATCCGGTGATCGGCTGGCCGTCGGATATTGAAAATTATAAGGTCGAAGATCTTCAGGCCTGGTATCAACGTTGGTATGCACCGAACAATGCGACGCTGGTTGTGGTCGGCGATGTGCAGCCCAAAGCGGTATTTGCGCTGGCCGAACAATATTTTGGCCCGCTTAAGCCCGGCGATCTGAAAGCGATAAAACCGCAAACCGAAGTCGAACAGCTCGGCGTTCGGAAGATGACGGTTAAATTACCGGCAAAACTGCCATACCTGGTCATGGGCTATAAAGTGCCGGTATTAAAAACTGCGGAATCTGAATGGGAAGCTTATGCGCTGGAAGTCCTGGCCGGTGTGCTGGATGGCGGCAACAGCGCCAGGTTGGAGTCGGGACTGGTGCGCGGTAAGCAAATAGCTGTTTCTGTCGGAGTGAGTTACGGCTTGTATTCAAGATTGTCGGAAGTGTTTACGCTGGAAGCGACACCTGCCGAAGGGAAAACGGTTTGGAATTTGGAAAGCGCGTTAAAGGATGAGATTGCCAAGCTGCAAATCAATTTGGTCGATAACGAGGAATTACAACGCATTAAGGCCCAGGTTTTAGCCAAGGCGGTTTACGAACGCGATTCCGGTTTTTATCAGGCCATGCAGTTAGGTACGCTGGAGACGGTCGGCCTAGGCTGGAAAAAAGTCGATGAGTATGTCGATAAGGTCAATCAGGTGACTGCCGAGCAGGTGCGTGATGTGGCGCGTAAATATTTGATTGAAGATAAATTGAGTGTCGCTTATTTGGAACCGTTGCCCATCACTGGACACATTACCGAGACTAAAATCGAAAAAGGAGTTAGATAATGCGTATTCATTTATTAAGTCTGATGTTGTTAGCTTGGCTTACGGCTTTTTGGAACCCGGCGCAGGCCGCAGTGAAAATCGAACACTGGAAAACGCCGCAGGGCAGCCGGGTTTATTATGTGCATACCGAAGGCCTGCCGATGGTGGATATACAGGTTGCATTCGATGCCGGTAGTGCGCGTGACGGGAGCCAGTTCGGTTTGTCCGCATTGACGTCCGCATTGCTCGATACCGGGGCAGGGCAGTGGAATGCTGATGAAATTGCCCAGCGCTTTGAAAGCGTCGGCGCGCAATTCGGTTCCAATGTGTCCAATGATATGGCTTCCGTTTCGTTGCGCACGTTAACGGAGAAACCGTTATTCGATAAAGCGCTGGAGACGATACAAGTCATTTTGACTAGCCCCCGTTTTAATGAAGCCGATTTTCAACGGGAAAAAAACCGGACCTTATCCGGTTTAAAGCAGCAGGAGGAATCGCCCGGCGAATTAGCCGGCATTGCTTTCTATAAAGCTTTATACGGCGATCATCCCTACGGGCATCCGACTCCGGGCTCTATCGCCACGGTATCCGGTTTGGAAAGCACGGATCTACGCAATTTTTATCAAAAATATTATGTGGCCGCCAATGCGATGGTCGTGATTGTCGGCGACTTGCCCCGTCAACAGGCTGAGCAAACCGCCGAGAAGTTGGTAGGCGGTTTGCCGACAGGTCAAAAGCCGGAACCGTTGCCGGAAGTGGTTATGCCGGTCAAAGCGGACATGCAGCGTATTGAATTTCCTTCCTCGCAAACTCATGTCCTGGTCGGAATGCCCGGCACCTACCGTAAAGATCCCGATTATTTTACGTTGTACGTCGGTAATCATATTCTGGGCGGCGGCGCATTGGTATCCAAACTTTTCGATGAAGTCAGGGAAAAACGCGGACTAGCCTATAGTGCGAGCAGTTCGTTGGGGCCGATGTTCAGGAAAGGACCGTTTGCAATCAGCTTGCAAACCCGCAATGATCAAACAGGGCAAGCGCTGGACGTTGTTAATAAAACCCTGGCCGATTTTATTGCGCAAGGGCCTACGGAAGCCGAGCTGAGCGCCGCCAAGAAAAACATTACCGGCGGTTTTGCGATGCGTTTCGATACCAATAAAAAACTGGCCAGTTATGTGTCGATGATCGGTTTTTATGAAATGCCGCTGGATTATCTGGATACGTTCCAGCAAAACGTCGAGAAGGTAACGACGGCATCGATAAAAGACGCGTTTAAACGGCGCATCGACCCGCAGTTAATGCAAACGATCACCGTAGGCGGGAGCGCTAGGAAGAGTGAAAAATAAGCTCAGGATTATCGGTGGAGACTGGCGCAGTCGGCAGTTGGGTTTTGTCGAAGCGCCGGGTTTAAGGCCTACGCCCGCAAGAGTCAGGGAAACTTTGTTTAACTGGTTGCAGTATGAAATTGTCGGCAAGCAATGTCTGGATCTATACGCGGGCAGCGGCGCTTTGGGCTTTGAAGCCGCTTCCCGTGGCGCCAAATTGGTTGTCCAGGTAGAAAGTAATATCCAGGCCTGCCGCTGTTTAAAAGACAATGCGGCGATGCTGTCTGCCGGTCAAATAAAAGTGGTGCAAAGTGATGTGTCGCGTTTTCTGGCCGGAGAGGCGCAAGCCTTTGATGTCGTGTTTCTTGATCCGCCATTTGGAATGGATCTGGCGGTTCAAACCTGCAAGCAGTTGGAGGAAAACGGCTGGCTGGCTAAACATGCCAAGATATATGTTGAAACCGAACGGCATTTCGATTTTTCAGGTATGCCCGGAAATTGGCGGCAGTTGAAAAGTAAAAGTGCGGGCGAAGTCGGCTATCATTTGTTTGAGCGGGCTGAATAATTTGATAATTGCTGTTGGCTTAAACGTAAGTCAACAGCGTTATGAATATCGAATCCTGATCAATAAAGCATTCTTTCAAACACAAACTCTCCCAGACCGACCAGCCGACTTGCGCTGTCAGGCCGATTCAAAATCTCAAATTTCAGCAACTCATTTTGAAAGAGTCGCTCGCGTCTATGTCGCAAATCTTCCAGTTTATGCTGTCATTGTCGGTATGTTTGTACCGATCTGCTGCTGTTTTTAGGCGCAAACAAGCTATCTGATTAATATTAAAAGAAAAATATATTGCCTAAAGCTGGAGCGAAATTTGCTTGTGTTGCAGTATCCCGCAATCTCGATCACAGGTGATTTATGAGCAAAATAGGCATTTTTTTCGGAACTGATACCGGCAGCACCCGCTTGGTGGCTAAAAAGATTTTTAGTTTATTGGGCGAAGAACTGGCCGACAAGCCCAAAAACATCAACCGTACCAGTCTGGCCGAATTGTTGCAGTACGACGCATTGATACTCGGCACGCCGAGTTATGGCGTCGGCGATTTGCCGGGGCTGGCGGTCGGTTGTCAGGAAAGCAATTGGCAAGAATTCGTCCCTCATCTTGATGGCGTTGACTTGGCCGGTAAACGGATAGCTCTGTTTGGGCTGGGTAATCAGGAACGTTACGCCTCGCGCTTTGCCAGCTCGTTGATCCAGCTGTATCGGGTATTTGACGGTTGCGACGCCGATATTATCGGCCCTTGGAGCACCGAGGGTTATCAGTTTGAACACTCCGATGCAATAATCGATAATCAGTTTGTCGGTTTAGTGCTGGATCAGCGTACACAGCCGTATTTAACCGAAGACCGGCTTAAAGCCTGGCTGGCGCAAATTACCCCGGAGTTGCTGCCTGTTTTATCGAAAGCGGCCTAAGAATGCAGCAAGCCGAGATTGAAGATGATCTAACCCCGCTGGCCGATTGCAGCCTCTGCAAATACCGCGGCACGCTGCTGGCGGCAGGTAGTTGCAAACCCGGCGATTGCTGCGTGATTGCGCAAAGTGGCCGGCAAATCGACCGCTTTTTCCGCGCTCATCCTGCCTACGCCGCCGATTATACGCAGGACAGCTTCTGGGAACGGCGCGCTATCGCCGCCCGTTATTTATTGCCCGATCATTTACGGCCTTTATTGACCGATCCTGACGAAGCCGTACGGCGTGTATTAGCTTATAGGGTGCCGCAGGAGTGGTTAATGGAATTGCGTGACGACAGCGATAGGGAAGTCAGGATAACAGTGGCTGACCGGTTGCCGGAGCATCAATTGGAGCTGATGGCCGGGGACACTGATTACCTGGTACGCGTCTATGTCGCCAAGCGCTTGCCGCCAGGCCGGTTGTTCCGCCTGGTGGCAGATCCTGATAATGAGGTGCGGCGCACGGTGGCGGAACGCATCCCCAGCGTCAGCCTGGGCTTGATGGCTGATGATGCGGAAGTCGGCATCCGCCGTATCGTCGCCCAGCGTATGGACGTTGACGACCTGAAGATGATCAGCAAGGACATTGACTGGACGGTGCGTTACGAGGTGGCGTTGCGGGCAGAGCCGGATTTGTTGCAACAAATGCTGGATGATGCCGAAGAAGAAGTCCGCCTAGCCGCCCGGCAACGTTGGGAGACTTTATTCGTCTAAGACGGCTGCCCCGGCAGGCCGATTTTTTGACGGTTTTAATTCGGTTGATGGATTTTTACAAAAAATAAAAAGCCTTAGAAAACATCTAAGGCTTTTTATGTCTGCGCGATTAAATCGATTTGGCTAAATCCCGTCCTCAATACTCGGCATCATGATAAACATTCTGTACATCGTCCAGATCGTTTAACAGATCTAAAAATCGTTCAAACATGGCTATATCATCGCCGCTGATAGGCGCGACGGATCGAGGAACAAATTGAATTTCATCCACCTCAAAATCAATTGCGCCTAACGAATCCGTTAAGGCTTGCTTCGTTTTAAAATAGTCGGCCTGGGGCGTAAAGACGGTGATTTTTCCGTCATCGCTTTCGATATCGGTAACATCCACATCGGCCGTCAGCAATGCTTCAAGAACAGCGTCCTCGTCATCATTTTTAAATGCCAGTATGGCGGCATGGTCAAACATGTGGCTGACTGTGCCCTGGGTACCGATTTTACATTTTGTTTTGGTAAAACACTGGCGGACATCGCCAAAAGTACGGTTAGGATTGTCGGTCAGGCAGTCGACAATCACCATGCAGCCGCCGGGACCGAAGCCTTCATAGCGTGCCGGGGTAAAATCCTCACCGCCGCCGCCTTTAGCCTTGTCGATTGCTTTCTCAATAACGTGAGTAGGAACCTGATCTTTTTTGGCGCGATCAATCAGCCCGCGTAATGCCAGGTTTCCGTCCGGGTCGATACCTCCCGCTTTAGCACACACATATATTTCACGACCATATTTACTGTAGACCTTTGCCTTGGCATCAGACGTTTTGGCCATGGACACTTTACGGTTTTGGTAGGCTCTACCCATTTTGCTGTTGCTCCATTACAAAGATAAATATTCGAATTTTACAGGTAAGTATTTGCATAGGGAATCTTTTAGTCGCCTTCGCTTTAGCGTCGGTATTGATTTGTTAATAGCTGGAATTCGGCAAACATTGGGAATTAGAGTTTATGCCGGTAAATGTCGGCTGCAAAACTACACCCGCTCTACTGCAACTACTTAATTATCTGTATTCCGGAACAGCGAATTTTTTAGGTTAATCAAACCGCCTAAGTTGATTGACGAAACTACTGGTGACGCTGGCTTGCAACTGCTAACCTGACTTTTTTTGATATTGGAGAAGGCGATGGTTAGCGCTCCCGAGGTTGCTTCCGATCCAGTGCGCGAGCGCTTGCTTAAAGCGGCTCTCGACAGTTTTTTATCCGACGAATACCACAAAGTAACGACCCGTCTGATTGCAGAAAAGGCCGAGGCCAACATCTCGATGATCCGTTACTATTTTGGCAACAAAGAGGGGTTGTACGAGGAAATGATCCGCCACACGATGGCCCCGCTACTTGATGTGTTGGACGGACAGATGCTGCAATCCGTCAATGGGTTCGAAGATTTCCTGCTGTTATATTACCAAACGATGTCTAAACAGCCTGAATTTCCGAAGCTGATCTTAAAGGTTTTGGCGCTTAACCAAGGGCCGGGACGGCGCTTTATCCAACAGTTATTGGAGCGCGGGCGTACAAATGGCGTTCGAAAAATTGACTCTCTGAAATCCTCCGGGCAGGCCAATGCTTCATTAGATCCTGATATCGTGCGGATGGCATTTGTCAGCCTGGCAATGATGCCGATGCTGCTGAAAGATATATTTGAGGAGCAGATGGGCAGAACAATGGACGCCGAATTCCTCGAACAATTGGCAGAGTTTAATGGTCGTATATTTTCAGCCGGTTTGGCGCTGACAAGAGCGGAATAACAGGAGATTTGCAATGTCGTTACAAAGAAATTCAGGCGCAGTTCACCGCTTCGCAAAGTTAATGAAATTTGCCGCTTGGCTCCAGAATATTCCCAATAAAATCATGCCGGCGCCCTTTCGGTTAATCCAGGTCGGCTCAGCGTTTTGGCAGTCGCGTGCGCTTCATGTCGCGGTGCGTCTGGACATTGCATCCGTTCTGGGCGATGAATGTCTACCCGTTGAAGTTATTGCAGCAGAAGTCTCGGCGCAACCGGACGCGATTCACCGTTTGCTACGTATGCTGGCAGCCATGGGGATATTCGCGGAAGTGTCTCCTCGGGTTTTCCGGAACAACGCTCTATCCGCCCACTTGAGTGAAGATCACCCAAACAACGTCAGAGCAATGATCTTGATGCATAACTCAATGGAAATGAGTCGGCCTTGGTACGAGCAACTGGAACAGGGCGTGCGCAGCGGAGAGGTTCCGTTCCAGATTTCTTACGGTAGCGAGCTTTATTCCTACATGGACGCTCATGCCGAATTCGATTCTCTGTTCGCTAGAGCCATGGACGGCGTGGAGGCTTTGACGGGCGATAGTTTTGCCACCGATTTCGATTGGGGACAATTTGATCGAATCATCGACGTGGGGGGCTCGAAAGGAAGTAAATCATTAGCGATATTAAAACGGTATCCGCATCTTTCGGCCTTGGTGTTTGATCGTAACCAGGTTATTCAAGCTGCGACAAGCTATTGGTCCGGGAAGGAACCGCCAGCCCTGTTTTCCCGATTGACCTACCAAGCGGGAGATTTGCTCGAATCGGTTCCCGCTGCAAAAAACGACAAGGATATCTACTTGCTGAGCGCCGTCCTGCATGGAATGAATGATCAAAATTGCATTAAGGTGCTGAACAATCTGACTGCCGCCATTGCCGGTACCGGTGCGCGGATTGCGCTGATGGAACTGGTCGTTTCGGAAGTAAAGGCCGCTTTTGCCAGTGCTGCTTCCGATATGCAGATGTTTATGGCTACCCAAGGCAGGGAAAGAACGCTTACTGAATGGCAAAACCTATTCGATCAATCCGGGTTAGTGCTTGAAGAAGTGGTAGGCCTTCAATCAATCGTGAAGATACTGGTGCTGAAGCTTAAGGATTAGAGCTTATCTTCCTCATACTCGTCATTGGAACCCGTGGTTGCGTCAGTTAAATGATTTCTTAAGATAGGAGGGTAGGCAGTGCAGGGACAGTTAACGACGGGGCTGAGATTGACGAATCAAAATAAAGTCGTTTCCTTGTTTAAATTCTCCTTACCTACCATCCCCAGCAAGAGGGTAAAATCTTGCCGCAATGGGAAGTAAGTGCAATATGACTTTATTTGCTGGTATGTCGGGATATTTCATTTCTGGTAATGGGTCAAATATGTGAATTGCACATATAATATCGAGTATGACCTGTTAT